>DATGCC010000242.1:0-6127 GCA_035312345.1 Rhodothermales bacterium | reverse complement strand
GCCTATCCCAACCTGACCTTCAAAGAACCCTCGCTGGATGGTTTTCTGGAAGACCTTGCGACGAGCCGGGCGGTACTCTGCACAGCGGGCTTTACACTCATCAGCGAAGCGCTTTACCTGGGTAAACCGCTCCTTGTCGTCCCTAACCGGGGCATCTTTGAGCAAACCCTCAATGCCCTGTTTCTGAAACGGGAAGGCCTGGGCGAAGCCGTCATTGGACGTTGCATCACTACAGAGGATGTCCAGCATTTTCTTTCCCGGCTGGATACCTACGAAAAACACCTGCGCGACCGCCCGGCCTGTGGCAATGCTAACGCCATTGCCTGCATTGAGCGCGTGCTGGAGGAGGTAGGGGCTTCTGTGAATATCCCTTCTCCACCTGCCGTAGCAGCTGTAACTCCCTAAAAATCCGTACCTTTTATGGATTTACGCTATCATATTATGTAGAATAGCCTAATTTACTTCTTCGCCGGAGCCAAAGTCCTATCCGACCGTATGGGACGATTTGGTCTTTTTCTTGGCCCCTCGCCCAAGCTTGCCCATTACCCTGGTCTTCCTGCTATGACCGACTTCTACAAAAAGAAGCCTTCTCCTGTCGAGACGCCCTCCACCGTCGCGACGGAACCCTCGCTGTTCGACAAAACGCATTCGTTCTTTGCACCGGAGGGAGATTATGCCCAGATGAAAGCAGCGGGGCTGTATCCATACTTCCGTCCGCTCGAACGCAGCGAAGGCACGCGGGCCATCATCAACGGGCAGGATGTGATTATGGCCGGGTCGAACAACTATCTCGGCCTCACCTCAGACCCGCGCGTCAAGGAAGCCGCCCAGCAGGCCATTGACCAGTACGGTACGGGGTGCACAGGCAGCCGTTTCCTCAATGGTACGCTCGACCTGCACCTGGACCTCGAACAGAAGCTGGCAGACTTCATGGGCAAGGAAGCCTGCGTGCTTTTCTCGACGGGTTACATGACCAACATGGGCGTCATCCAGGGCATTACGGCCAAAGGGGACATCATTTTTTCGGACAAGGACAACCACGCCTGCATCGTGGCAGGCACGCAGGTCAGCCTCGCCGATACGTGGCGCTACCGGCACGACGACATGGCCCACCTGCGCAAGATGCTGGAGCGGGCACAAAACGAACGTCCCGAAGCAGGCAAGCTGATCACCACCGATGGCGTCTTCTCGATGAGCGGGCGGATCGCGCAGATCCCCGACCTCATCGACCTCGCCGACGAATTTGGCGCAGCGCTGATGCTGGACGATGCGCATGCCGTGGGCGTGGTTGGCCCCGGCGGACGCGGCTCGGCGGCCCACTTCGGCCTCAGCGATCAGGCCCACCTCATCACGGGCACCTTCTCGAAAAGCTTTGCCTCCCTCGGCGGCTTCTGCGTAGGCGACAAGGATGTCATTGAGTACATGCGGCACCGCGCCTCGTCCCACATCTACAGCGCCTCCATGCCACCAGCCAACGTCGCCACGGTGCTCAAATGCCTGGAGATTCTGCAAGAGGAGACCTGGCGACTAGATCGGCTCTGGGAGATCTCGAACTACATGCGCGACGGCTTCCGCGACGCCGGTTTCAACGTGTGGACGAGCGAAACGCCCATCATCCCCGTGGTCATCGGCGATATGGTGACCTGTTTTGAGTTCTGGAAGGATCTGCTGGAAGAGGGTGTATTCGTCAACGCTGTGGTGCCGCCGGTGGTACCTCCCGGACAGGCCCTGATGCGTACGTCCTACATGGCAACCCACACCGACGAGGAGCTCGACTTCATCCTCGACGCCTTCCGCCGCGTCGGTAAAAAGCATGGCGTGCTCGCCCAAAACGGCACTGCTTAAGGGCAGGTTCTGGGGTTCGGGGTTCCAAGTTTAAGGTTCTCCACAAAAAACCTTGAACGTTGAACCTTAAACGCTATTTTCTCTCTCCCTTTCATCCTTTATCCCTCTCCCCCTTTCCTAGATGGAAACGGCTACCCTCTCTGGTGTTACGGTCCGCCCTGTCGATAGCGGCAGCGACCTGAAGCGGTTCATTGACTTCCCCTACTCATTCTATAAAACGTACGACCACTGGGTAGCACCGCTGCGTATGGATGTGGCGAAGACGCTCAACCCGAAGAAAAATCCCTTTTTCGATCACGGTCAGATCCAACCGTTTCTGGCAATCGATGGCGCAGGAGACGTTGTCGGGCGTATCGCCGGTATCGTCAATGGGATGCACCTTAAAAAGTACGAGGATGGCAACGGGTTCTTTGGCTTTTTCGAGTGTGTGGAGGAGTACGACGTAGCCGCCACCCTCTTCGACGCCGCTGCTGATTGGCTTCGTACACAGGGGATGACAGGTGTGCGCGGCCCTGCGAATCCATCGCTCAACGACACCGCCGGGCTGCTCGTCGATGGCTTCGACCGCGAGCCGTCCATCTTGATGCCCTATAATCCAGCCTACTACGAAGTTTTCCTGCTGCGCTACGGCTTCGAGCGTGTGATGACGATGTGGGCATATTACGTCCACAAGAAGTATGTACAGATCGACAAGCTGCGGCGCGGTGCGCAGATCGTCCATCGCCGCAACCCCGGCCTCGTGGTGCGCCCGCTCGACATGAAGCGCTTCGACGAGGAGGCCCGCACCGTGCTCGACATCTACAACGACGCCTGGTCCGACAACTGGGGCCACGTCCCGATGACCGATGCCGAGTTCGAGCACCTCGTGACCGACCTTAAGCAAGTCGTCGATCCCGAGATGGTTTTCTTCTTAGAAAAAGACGGCGAGCCGGTAGCCTTTTCCATCTCCCTGCCCAACCTCAACCTGGCGCTCAGGCACATCCCAAACGGCCGCCTGCTGCCTTTTGGCCTGCCCAAGCTGCTGGGCTATGACAAATTTGGCGGGATCCATGAAGTCCGCATGCCGCTGATGGGCGTGCGCAAAGCCTATCAGGGTCGCGCCTTCGATACGTTGCCCATCCTCGCCACCATCGAAAATGGCCCACGCCTCGGCTACGATGCCTGCGAAATGAGCTGGGTGCTCGACTCTAATAATGTACTCAAAAATGCCCTTCATGCGCTTAACGGTGTCGTCGACAAGGAATATGGTATGTTTGAAAAAACGTTGGTTACAGGTTAGCAAGTTGCTTCGCTTCAGGTTACAGTTTTTTCTTTAGCAACCGACAACCTGATCACCTGTAACCTGACAAACCTGTAGCATGAACCCCGACACCATCCGCTTCATCTATTTCGACCTGGACGACACCCTGCTTGATCACCGCCATGCGGAGCGAGAAGGGCTGGCGGATGTATGCCGACAATTCGATAGGCATTTCGGACATTTGCCGCTAGAGAAGGTGCAGGCAATCTACCATGAACAAAACGTCCCCCTCTGGCAAAAATACGCGGCAGGCAAACTAGACAAAGACGACTTGAAACGCCTGCGCTTCGAACAAACCCTCGAAGCGCTGTCGGTGGAGGGACTTGAAGCAGAAACACTAAATAACTGCTACCTGGACTGCTACGCCAACCACTGGCTTTTTCCTGACGACGCCCGCAACGCTTTTCATGCGCTGTCAGATCGCTTTCCCGTAGGCATCCTCACCAACGGGTTTTCCGAAGTGCAGGACGCCAAGCTCGACTGTTTCCCAACTTTGCGCGAGCGAGCCAAAGCTATCGTCATCAGCGAAACTGTCGGCTACATGAAGCCCCACCCGCGTCTTTTTGCGCATGCCACTGATCTCGCAGGCGTGCCTGCCGATGCCATTCTCTACATCGGCGACTCGTACTCGTCGGATGTGCAAGGCGCTACGCAGGCTGGCTGGCAAATGGCGTGGTACACCGCGCAAGAAGACGAGATTGACGAGATTGACGAGCCTGTTTTTCGCTTCCAGCAGTGGGGAGACCTGCTAGAAAATCTGATTGGATAGCCCAGAAATGGAAAAAGCCCCCTGCGGTAACAGGCGGCTTTGCTGTCTTGATTTAATACAAGAACCTCAACGCGAGGGCCTCTGCCGTGATGCTGTCTTGCTGCCGAAGCAGCCGACCGGCACCGGGCAGCAGGCCCGGTCTCTCATGCCGTAGCGTCCGGTTCCGAAGAACCAGTGCTCACCGGCAGGATGGCTTCCTCCCGCATGGGCATCGGTATGGAAAGCCACGGATTACGTGATTATGCTCGCGCTCTAGAGGTGCGTCTGCATCGATGATCGTGACCACGAGGGCCTTATTCATCCATGTTTTCGCACGCATCCACAGGCTTCGTCCTTCCTCCGAAGAGGAAAAGCGCTTCCTGCTTCTGCTTCCGGCTTAAGCGGTGTGTCCGACGCTCTCGCTGCCTGCCTTGCGGCATAGCAAGAGAGCTAGTGTTGAACACGGTGCCTCCACGCCTGGCAGAACACCTTGCGGTGCGCTACCGTGCGCTTCTGCCGGATCGTCCGCCCAGTGGCTGGATGCCTTTCAACATCCTGCCGCTGCGCGTCCGGGACGTCTGTTCCTCCCAATGCCTTGCGGCGTGCGGGTTTGAACAGGCGTTGCCATCCGCTCCTGCGGTCACCAGATGGTTTATCTCACCGAAGTGAGCTAGACCGTCCAGGATCGCATCATCCTCGCAGTGCTTCCTCTTTCCATCCGGCAGCCGAAGCTACCTGATGGTCCGACGAAGCGGCTCCGATGTCCGGCGGGCATGCTCTGCTTCAGCCGGAGCTGATGCAAAGGGTGCCACTTCCAGGGTTCGGTATGGCGTCTCCGTCTGCCCCGAACAAGTTCGAGGCGTGCGCGGGCCGACCTCATGCAGCCCAGAGACTCAGTCGCGTCAAGGAACAGCCCCATCGGGCCGAAGCCGTCAGGAACTGGTCCTATAATAGGTGGGATCGAGCCGCCTGTCAAGCATTAGAAATCAACAATCCATCAACATGATATTCACACAATCATCAACATTGTGGATAACAAAAATGGGCAGGGGAAAAGAGGAAGTGCCTTGGAGCAAAAAGCCCGGTCTCCGTGCGGAGCCGAGCTTTTTGATGCCCATTGTTGTCTGTGCGACTGAGTCCCTCCCGTTCTAAAAGCGAGAGGTCAGGCAGCACGAGGTCATTAGAAGATACGTATGTTTTCGCTCGTGCGCAAGCCTCCAATAACGGCACCTCCATTAAAAAGACGTTACGTAAGTATTATTGCGTCTTTTCCTTCCCCTTTCTTGGCTTTTTCAATAACGGACCCACCTAGAACAGGTCGCGCATGTGGCCCAGAAAAATATCAACAACACGGGGTTCGAGCAGGATGGTGAGCACGATGCCGCCGAGTGCGCCGCCGAGATGCGCCTCGTGGGCAATGCCACCGACTTGCCCCCGTTCCTTCGCCGCCTTCATCGCGTAAATCGACCCTACTACGTAGCCGACGGCAAAGACAATAGCCGGAATGGGTAGGGCAAAGAAGAGGTAGAGCTTCTCGAAGGGAAAGAACATACTGAAGGCAAACACGACGCCACTGATCGCTCCCGACGCGCCGACGGCATTGTAAGCGTTGTTATCGCGCTGGTGCCAGAAGGTGAGCGCATGGGCCGTGAGTTCGGAGCCAAAGTAGAGGATGATAAACGCGAACGACCCCAACAGCATTTCAAGCAGCGGCCCGAAAAAGTAAAGCGTGATCATGTTGAACAACAGGTGCGCCAGCCCGGCATGCACGAACCCTGCTGTGATGAAACGATAGTACTCGCCTTCCCGGATGCGCCGGGGCTGGAAGCCCAGCCGATCGATGAGCGACGGATCAGAAAGCATCGCATAGCCACTCACCATCACATTGGCAATCAGCAAAAGCAGCGTGATCGGAGCATCGGCGAAATTGAAAGACATCATGGCTCTATAAAAAGATGAAGATGGTCGCCAGAGAAGCGTGAATGCCCGTCTACGATAAAAGGGGGCACGGGTTCAGCAAGCCCCTGCGATTTCTTGCAGACAGCAATGTCACTTTCATACGCCCCCTTCTACTTGACTCTCCCCGGCCCCGCTGTTTATTTGCTGACTTTACAAAGCCGGAGCAGCATGGAAAACGACGCTTTACAACTCGACCTTTTTTATCGGTTTGGCGTGGCGCTGGTGATTGGCCTGCTGGTGGGCCTGCAACGCGAGTATGCTTATCGCACGGACAA
>DATGCC010000241.1:0-2144 GCA_035312345.1 Rhodothermales bacterium | reverse complement strand
CCGACCCAGCACGTCACAAGCCCGGCGGTACCGCTCGTTCAATCGCTGCTCGAACTGGTCACTGAGGGCCAGCAGCAGGGTCACGAGCGCCTCCTGGTGGTTCGGATCCACCTCCAGAATGTCAAGGCAGATGCTCTCGGCAGGCAACGGTTCGTTCAGCAGCCGGTAATGCTTGGCTTTCTCCAGCGCCGACGGGATGTTTCGTTCGTGAAGCGGCTTGAGTTCGAACATGGTTTTCGTGAAACGTGAAACGTGAAACGCAAAGGGCTATAAAAACCGCTGATGCAAGCACCCTTACATTTTACGTTTCACGTTTTACGCCTCTTAAGTTTATTCACCAGCATCATCACCGGATCATAATACCGATCCACGACGCGCTCTTTCAAGGGGATGATGCCGTTGTCGGTGATGTTGATGTTTTCGGGGCAAACGTCGGTGCAGCACTTGGTGATGTTACACAGGCCGGAGCCGTAATCTTCCTTGATAGCCGGAATACGGTCGGCGGTGTCGAGCGGGTGCATTTCCAGGCTCGCCAACCGGATCATAAAACGCGGCCCGACGAAGTCGCTTTTCTTGTCGTGATCGCGCAGGACGTGGCAGGTATCCTGGCACAGGTAACACTCGATGCACTTGCGAAATTCCTGGATGCGCTCCACGTCTTCCTGCATCATCCGGTACTCGCCATCGGCGTCGCGGGGGCGCGGCTGGAACGGCGTGATGCGCTCGTTCTGGCGGTAGTTCCACGAGACGTCGGTCACCAGATCTTTGATGACGGGAAAGGACTTGAGCGGTTGCAGCGTGATGGTCTGTTCCACCGGGTAATCGCTCAGCCGCGTCATGCAGGCCAGCTTCGGCTTGCCGTTGATCTCGACACTGCACGAGCCGCACTTGCCCGCCTTGCAGTTCCAGCGGCAGGCCAGGTCGTTGGCTTTCTCGGCCTGCACGCGCTTAATGCCATCGAGCACGACCATACCTTCGTCCACATTGACAGTGTACGCTTCAAAGTCGCCCCCGTGCTGATCGCCGCGCCAGATGTTGAAGGTCCGTTCGGGCATGGATTGGTTTACGGTTGAGGAGTGGATAATACCGTTTCCGGCATATGATGTTTGTATCGCTTTTTGTTGCGTGTTTCGTGACATTCAAAATCAACGTCTCAGCAAGGCACCCTTACGCAACACGCATTACGCAACACGTCAGCTTTCGAGTTCTTCGAGGCTGGCGTAGGCGATGGCAGCGAGGTCTTCGGGAGGCTCAGGCCGTGGCACCTTGCGCACCTGCATCCCGTCATCGTCTTTCTGGACGATGATGTTGACCTGCCCCCACTCCTTGCGCTCGCCTTCAAAGTCGAGGCGGGTGTGGGCTCCCCGGCTTTCTTCGCGTAACAAGGCCGCCCGCGCCACAGCTTCCGACGTAATCAAGAGGGAGTACAGATCAAGGGCTTCGTGCCAGCCGGGGTTATACTGACTCGCGCCGGGGGCTTTTACCTGCGCGGCCTCCTTTTTGAGCTCTACCAGTTTTTCGAGACCTGCTTCCAGTTCCTCGGCGGTGCGGACAATGCCCACGTCGTGCTGCATCACGTCTTGCAGCGTCTCGTGGATAAGATACGCATTCGTGCCACTCTCGCGGTTGAGGATGTCGGTGGCGCGGCGGCGGATGGCTTCGACCTGATCGCCGTCCAGCGTCGGCATCGCGCCAAGATCGTCGATGTAGGCAGCAGTACCGTCCCCGGCAAGCTTGCCAAAAACGAGCAGGTCGGAAAGCGAGTTACCACCGAGACGGTTGGCTCCGTGTAGCCCCGCTGCGCACTCACCGCACGCGAAGAGGCCCGGCACGTTGGTCTGCTGCGTCTCGGCGTCCACCCGAATGCCGCCCATGAAATAGTGCAACGTCGGGCCGACTTCCATCGGCTGCTTCGTGATGTCCACCTCCGCCAGTTCCTTAAACTGATGATACATCGACGGCAGCTTGCGCTTGATATAATCGGCCTCGCGGCGGTTGGCGATGTCGAGGAAGGCTCCGCCGTGGGGCGTGCCGCGCCCGGCTTTCACTTCGGCAAGAATGGCACGAGCCACCACGTCGCGGGTGAGCAGTTCAGGGGGACGGCGGGCTCCTTCTTCGCCTTGCAGCCAGCGTTCAGCTTCTTC
>DATGCC010000240.1:0-5953 GCA_035312345.1 Rhodothermales bacterium | reverse complement strand
GAAACGATACCATCGGATTCTACCGAGGTAGATATGACGACGACCTACCGCGTGTATCGGGCCGATGGCAGCCCGGCAACCCTGGACGATGTGTTTGACGAGATGGCGGAAGCAGATGCCGTCTTCGTTGGCGAGCAGCACGACGATCCGGTGGGGCATTATCTCGAAGCGGAGTTGCTGGAGCAGGCGTTTATGCATTATGGTCAGGGCGAGGACGCACGGCCTGTGGCACTCTCGCTGGAAATGTTCGCCCGCGATGTACAGCCCATCCTGGATGAATACCTCAGCGGCCTCATCACCGAAGACCATTTTCGCAGCAGCAGCCGCCCGTGGGGGAACTACGAAACCGACTACCGCCCGATGGTGGAGTTTGCAAAAGCCCACAATCTGCCGATCATTGCCGCCAACGCGCCGCGCCGCTACGTCAATCGCGTCTCCCGTCTCGGCCCGGCTTCGCTCGACTCACTTTCGGCCTGGGCTAAATCGTGGCTCCCGCCGCTACCCTATCCACCTGCTTCGCCTGCGTATGGCGAGAAGTGGAACGCGCTGATGGCCGAGATGATGGCCCAGCACCAGCCCGCCCCTCCCGACTCGGTTGAGGCGGATCCTCTGCCTGCCGATTCTTTGCATGCCACCCACAGGGCTCCCGAAGCAAAAGAGCATGCCGAAGCAAAAGAAAACATAGAGGAAGAAGACAAAGCCCCAGCGTCGTTGGGTATGCACGGCATGGGCTATATACTTGATGCACAAGCCTTCTGGGACGCGGCCATGGCCGACGCCATCAGCCAGTTTCTCGCGCAGACGCCCGACGCCCTTGTCCTGCACATGGTCGGCAGCTTTCACGTCGAAGAAGGGCTGGGCACGCCCGCCCAACTCAGCGCCTACAAGCCCGGCACCCGCAACCTTATTATCATTATGCAGGCAGCAGACGATATTACCCAATTCGAGGCAGAGGAACATGCTAACCTTGGCGACTTCGTCATCCTCACCGATGCCTCGCTACCTCGTTCTATGTAAATAATCTTCTTGTACGATGAAGAAAAGATTGTTGACCGCAAGTCTTGCGCTGTTGTTGCTGTTTACTGCCTGTTCCGAAGATCCGGTTTCTGACGACGCGGACACGCTCACCCAGGATCAGATCACCGAACTGGTGCAAGAATTGGGCGGACGTGCCCTCAGTTCCATCTTTCGCAGCGGCAACGCAGGCAAAACCACGCGTCAGATTATCATCGACGAAACGCAGGCCTGCCCCGATGGCGGCACCGTGCAGGTGGTGGGCGAGTTGGCCGGAGAGACCGGCAGCGGCAGCGGAACCCTCACGCTGGATGTTGATGAAATTCTAGACGACTGCGGCCTTGACCTCGACGGACAGCCCTACGTCATCAACACCGTGCCTGCGCTGAATGGCACCGGCACCGTCGTGGTGCAACAGGGTACCTTTCAGGAAACGCAGATGCTGTTTCTGAGTGGGGCGCTGTCTTTGCAAGGATCGCGCGGCCCGGCATTGTCCTGCTCGCTCGATTTGACGTTAGCCGTTACCGTCAGCGACCGCTCGGCGAGTGTGACGGGAACAGCGTGTGGGGTGGCGGTAGACGTGCCGCTCACTTACGAACCGTAACCGTAGTATCTTGAATAGGCTGCTTCTTCTTACTTCCCGTTCCCCAACGCCATACTCCGATGAACAAACGTCTTTTGTGTACAGGGATGCTTGCCTTGTTGTTGCTCGCCGCCTGTGAAACACCTGAATCCATGGAACCAACGCCCGAATTGAGCACCGTCGAAAATGTCGAATCGAGCGCGTTGCTCGACAAATACACCTCGTTTGAACTGACCACGGATGTGGGTCTGCTGAGCGAGAACGAACGCCAGATGATCCCACTGCTCATCGAAGCTGCCGATGCAATGGACAAGATTTTCTGGGTCCAGGCGTACGGCGACAAGAACGAGTTGCTGGCCTCCATCGACGATCCGAATCTCAAGAAATTCGCCCTTATCAACTACGGTCCATGGGACCGCCTTGATGAAAATGAATCCTTTGTAGAAGGAGCCGGGCCGAAACCGGCAGGGGCCAACCTCTATCCGGTGGATATCACGAAGGCAGAATTGGAAGCGGCCGCGACAGAAAACGATTCACTCCTGAGCCTTTACACGATGGTGCGGCGCGGCGAAGATGGAGAGCTTCGCGCCATTCCGTACCATGAGTTCTTCGCCAGCCAGATGCAACTGGCATCGGACAAGCTCAAAAAAGCCGCTGCCCTGGCTGAAGATCCAGGCCTTAAAAAATACCTCGAACTTCGTTCCGAAGCGCTCGTCACGGGCGACTATCAGCCCAGCGATCTGGCGTGGATGGACATGAAGGACAATACTATCGATGTGGTTATTGGCCCCATCGAAACGTACGAGGATGGCCTGATGGGTACCAAAGCCGCCGCTGAGGCCTACGTGCTGGTGAAAGACCGCGTGTGGAGCGAGCGCCTGACCCGCTACGCCGCCCTCCTGCCCATGCTGCAAGAAGGGCTGCCCGTGCCCGATCAATACAAGCAAGAAACGCCCGGCACCGACTCCGACCTCGGCGCGTACGACGCCATCTACTACGCGGGCGATTGCAACGCCGGGTCGAAAACCATCGCCATCAACCTGCCGAACGACGAGGAGGTGCAGTTGCAGAAAGGCACGCGCCGCCTCCAGCTCAAAAACGCGATGCAGGCCAAGTTCGACAAGATCCTGGTGCCCATCGCCAATGAGTTGATCGCCGAAGACCAACGTGAGCACGTTACCTTCGACGCCTTCTTTGGCAACACCATGTTTCACGAAGTGGCGCACGGCCTCGGTATCAAGAACACCGTCACCGGCAGCGGCACCGTCCGCGAGGCCTTGCAGGATCATGCCTCGGCGCTGGAAGAAGGCAAGGCCGACGTGCTGGGCCTTTACATGGTCAGCACGTTGCAGCAGCAGGGCGAGTGGGACGCCGACATGATGGACCACTACGTTACCTTCTTCGCCAGCATCTTCCGCTCCATTCGCTTCGGCACGGCCAGCAGCCACGGACGCGCCAACCTGATCCGCTTCAACTTCTTCGACGAGATGGGCGCGTTCACCCGCGATGAGGAAACAAGTACCTACCGCGTCGATCCAGAGCAAATGGCAGCAGCAACCACGGCGCTCTCTGAGAAAATCCTGACGCTCCAGGGCGATGGCGAGTATGATGCTGTCGCTGCATTTGTAACCAAGTACCAGCAGGTATCGCCTCAACTCCAGGCCGACCTGGATCGGCTCAACGAGGAAGGGATCCCGACCGACATCACCTTCGAGCAAGGGCTGTCCGTGCTAGACCTGTAGAGGAAAGGGAGTCTATGAATCTATGAGAGCCGGATTTCTTAGGTTCCTAGGCCCATAGTCTCTCAGGCTCATCTTTATCCCGCCACCGGACTGCCAAAGGTCGTTCGCACGCGCTGATTGATGGCAGCGAGTTCGATGGTGAAGGTACTGCCAGCGCCCGCTTTGCTCTCGGCCCAGACGCGCCCACCATGCAGGTCTACGATTTGCTTGACGATGGAGAGGCCGAGGCCGGTGGACGACTCGTCGCTGGTGGGCGTGGCGGAGAGCCGCTGGAATTTGCCGAAGAGCTTCTGTTTGTCTTGCGCCGTCAGGCCAGGGCCTTCGTCGCGAACCGAGAACTGCACGATATCGCCGTGCCGCTTGACGGTCACCCAGATGGTTTTGTCGAACGGCGAATATTTGATGGCGTTGCTGACCAGATTGTCAAGGGCATCGCGGAGCCAGTCGGGGGAAGCGGTGACCATGCAGGGGTCATCTTCGTCGAGGTGGAGCAACAACGTCTCGCCTTTGCGCTCGGCCTGCGGGCGGTTGTGGCGCACCACGGACTCCGCGACACGGGCGACGCTGACGGGTTGCATTTCAAGGTTCAGTTGCCCGCTTTCCAGCATTTCCGAATCCAGGATCTTGCTCACCATGTCGAGCATCTGGTCGGATGAGAGATGAATCAGGTCGAGGAGTTCGATGCTCGGCGTGCCGCTTTCGATCTCTTCCTTGAGAATCTTGGCGAATTCGCGGATGCCGTTGAGCGGGTTCTTGAGATCATGCGCCGCGATGCGCAGCAGTTGCGATTTCATCTCGCTTACTTCGCGCAGTTCTTCATTGGTCACACGCAGTTCTTTATTCAGCGCACGCAATACCTTTCTCTGCGAACTCAGGTCGATCAAGTTGTGTGAACGCACCAGCAATTCGCGGGCGCTAAAGGGCTTGGTCAAATAGTCATCGCATCCGGCTTCGAGCCCCTTGAGTTTCTCGTCGAGCGAGGCGCGGGAGGTAAGCAGGATAAGGGGGACGTGCGCGAGGGCACGGTCGGCTTTTAGGGTGCGGCACAGGTCGTAGCCCGTCATGCGCGGCATGATTACATCGCTGATGATGAGGTCCGGCTTGACGGTGCGGGCCTGCTCCAGAGCGTCCTGCCCATCCACTGCCATGAGGGTGTGATACGTTCCGTGCAGGCATCCGGCCACGTAGTCGCGGATCTCCGCATTGTCGTCTACGATGAGCACGGTGGCGCTGGCCGAGGGGGTCTGTTTGGCTACTGCGGTTGGCGTTTCGCCCGACACTACAGCCATTTCAACCATCGGGCCTCGTGAGATGTGGTCTTCGAGGTGCATGGGTTCATCAGCAAGGACTGCGTTCTTGCCAGGATCTGTGATCTGGGGCAGCGTCACAATGAAAATGCTGCCGAGGTTCACTTCAGTTTCCACGCGGATTGTGCCACCGTGAAGTTCGACCAGTTCCTTCACCAGCGTCAGTCCGATGCCGGTCCCTTCCTGTACCGTCGAGATAGTGCCATCTACCTGATGAAAACGGTCGAAGATGTGCGGCAGTTCATGTTGCGGGATGCCTGGCCCATTATCACGAACCCGGATTTCTACAGTAGCCTGGCCCGCTGCTGTAGGAGCACCAGCCGCAACAGATACTGCGATGCGCTCCCCCTTCGGTGTAAACTTGACGGCATTCGACAGCAGATTGAAAAAGACCTTCTCGATGTGATCGGCGTCGAAGTAGAATGTGAAGTCATCTTCGGACGCGGCGAAGTCGATGGTCAGGTTTTTCTGCTCGGCAAAAGCGGTGAAGGAGAGCACAATGCCTTCAATCAAGGCGACCATGTTGGCCTCATGCATCTGCAGGCACATCCGCCCCGATTCCAGCTTCGAGATGTCGAGCAGTTGGTTAATGAGGCGCAGCAACAGCCGTGCGTTGCGCAGCATGATTTCGAGCCGCCGCCTGAGTTCGCCATCTACCGGGCCATAGACGCCCATTAGCGCATTTTCCAGGGGGCCGATGTTGAGCGTCAGCGGCGTGCGAAACTCGTGCGAGATGTTGTTGAAGAACCGCGTCTTGATCCGGTCCATCTCCTGCAACTGCTCGGCCTGCTTCTCAATGACAGCGCGGGCTGCCTGGGCGATGACTTTCTGCTCCTGGGCTACGCGTAGGGCCTGCTCGGTCTTTTCCTTTTCCTCGCGCAGGTCGTGGGTGCGGGCTGCTACCAGTTCTACCAGTTCTTTCTCACGGCTCTTGAGATGCCGCACCCGCAGGTTGTACGTGAGGAAAGCCAACAGCAAAAGACCCAGCACGGCGAGGACGTAGAAGATCGGTCTCTGGTAGAAATAGGGCCGCAGGTGGAAGGTGACGCTCGCCGCTTCATCGCTCCAGATGCCATCGTTGTTGCGCGCCATCACCCGGAAGGTGTAGGTACCGGGCGTGAGGTTGGTGTAGAATGCCTCGCGGCGGGTGCCTGCTTCTATCCAGTTGGGGTCTGCGCCTTCGAGCATATACCGGTACCGCACCTTCTTGGGAGCCAGCAAGCTCAGCCCGGCATAGCGAAACGCCACTCGGTCTTCGCCCGGCGGCAGCGCAGTCGTCTCGGTGAGGGACAAAACATGGTCGTTGG
>DATGCC010000239.1:0-2711 GCA_035312345.1 Rhodothermales bacterium | reverse complement strand
GGCAGATGCTTTTCAAACGTCATGCCAATGGCTTTCAGCACCCGTTCGCTGGGGGTGTTCCAGGTTGCGTAGCATGCTTCGATGACCTCAGCCGCTAGCGTCTCGAAGCCGAAGCGCAGGATGGCCGTGGCAGCTTCACGCATATAGCCGTTCCCCTGGTGTTGCGGATGCAGCCAGAAGCCGATGTTCCAGCGGCGCGGCTCGTCGGTCGGGCGGATGCTGATGCGCCCGGCAAACGTGCCCGAAGCGCGCAGGTCGATGGAGAACGAGAACTTTTCTGCTGCCTGCCATGCTTCCAGGCTGCGCCGTAGCGGCTCGTCGAGTTCATCGAGCGTATCGGGTGGCTCCCACAGCATGCCCTCGTTGAAGCCCGGATACCGCGTCGCCTCGAAGATGTGCGGAAGGTCGGTGACGGCGGGCACACGCAGGCGGCAGCGAGGCGTCTCGATGGTATAGGTAAGCGGCAACGAGGGAGCAGGCATGGCGGCTTGCTGTCTTTAGAGGTCTTCCCCCTCACGCTGTCTCTCTCCCGCCAGGGGAGAGAGGACGTTTCCCTACCGTTTGGCTTGAATACGAAAAATCAAAACAGCCTCTCAAAAGTCGGTATCTGGCTCGCTCAGATCCAGGGGCATGATCCAGATGTTGCGGTAGCGTACGTCGTGGCCTTCGTCCTGGAGCTTCAGCCCACCCGGTCGGTCGGTGATGCCCTTGCCGTCATCGTTCCCGCCGTCGATCCCAGAGTTTGGCCCGCCCCAGACCTGCTGAATAGGCTGGTTGGTGTGGACTTTAACGCCGTTGAAATAGAGGGTCACCATAGCGGGCTCTGTGCGCTGCCCGTCTTCAAAGCGAGCAGCGCGGAAAACGAGGTCGTAGGCGTTCCACTGGCCCAGGCCGTTGTACGGGTGGTAAGGAGCCGCTTTCTCGTTGATCACTGCCGCCATGCCATGCGCGGTCGAGTCGCCATCGAGCACCTGGATTTCATAGCGGTTCTGGAGGTACACGCCGCTGTTGCCTCCTTCATTGTTGACAAGAAGCTCGATGTGCAGGCGGAAGTCGCGGAATTTTTCTTTGGTGACGATGTCCGCCGTGCCATACAGGCCCCCAGCGGCCGCTGGATCTGCCGTCATCACGACCGTCCCTTCATCCACCGGGTCATCTACCATTTTCCATTTGATCGGCAGGGCAGATGCAAAACGAGGGCCTTCCCAGTAGGTCCATTTCTCGTCCAGCATCGCCCGTGACCCATCGAAGAGTATCTCTGCTTCGGCGGGGGCTTGCACGCCGACGCCGACCTGGCTTACCACCTCACGCGAGGTGCTACATCCAAGGGTAAAAAGGAGGAGCAAAGCTGCAAAGAACAACGGTTTCATTGGATGGGTCCTCATTTCTGACAGGGGAGAGGGTTGCCAAGCTACAGAATCCAAAACCAGGGCGCAACGCGCTGGCTGCTCGCGGTGTGCTGTCAGGATGCTGGGGTATCAAGAAAGTCGTAGTCTAGCGTCAGCGTGTGCTTGCCATCAGCCGTCCGGCTGAGTTCTGCGGTGCCGTACAGCCCGGCAAGGGCGTCCGTCCCGGATCCTGGCACGATGTGCCCGAAGGTACGCGGTTCGGTGTTGCCCCCACTGACGCCGCCGTGCTGCAACACAAAGGTCCCGCTCCGCCCATCGAGGCTGCCGACAACCTGCTCCGAAGCTACGTAGCCGGCCCCGGCCAGGAAGTCGTCAGGATCGGCCTGGCACATGAGCAGGTCGGCAGTGCTTTCGCCTTCGAGGTCACCTCGGAAGGTTTTGCGCACAGTGGCGCGGGCGAGACGAGGGCCGTCGGTGGGTTCGTCGTAGGGCGTTTCGTCCCAGCCGGTGACGTCGAAGTTGGCGGTGGCGCGTATGCTCATGGTAGGCTTGGCTATTGAGTAGGTGTTGGGGAAGGGTATTGGGCCACTTTCAGGCAGGCTTAATGACCCGGATAAGCGCACGCAGGCCGCCTATTCCAAGATAGCCAAACGCGCCAAAGACCAGCGTGAATTTAAGGGTTGCCGCAATGGTGGCTATTTGTGGCAGCGGGGCTCTCTGCGAACCGCTCAGCATGCGCAAGATGGCGAGATTCTCGATGGCATCCAGCGGACTTGCCAACAAGACACCCCAGGCTACCAGAATCCCCAGCAGGCCCAGGGTGCCGGGGGCGCTTCCGGCCAGCCAGGCGCATGCAAAACTCAGCGCCAGCGGATACAGGAGTAAAAACAGGAAATCCGCATACACCTGCTTTCTGGCTACGGGCAACAGCCCTTCCTGCTTCCACAGGGCCACGACCTCAGCCGCCCGTTGCGTACTCCAGGGTAATTCTATTTCCAGAATGCCGTTGGGCAAGGTGTTGGTCGTGAGCGGTTTGCCTTGCTGCCCCAGCGCGTAGGCCACCCCGACCGTAACCAGGACCAGCCCTGCAAAAACCATCCACCCATACGTGCCTGGAATCCAGTGATACGGATGGGTCAAGGAGGATTTTCGTGTATGAAAGGAAACAGCCTGGCGATGAGGCCATCAACGCGCCTCTGGGACCTGCGCCGATGCCATCAGGGCATCCAAGAAAGCACCCAAAATCGAGGCCTGCGGGCGGCCAAAGAGGTTCCAACTGTTGACGACGCCGATGAGATGGGCTTCTGGAAGAACGAGCAGAAACTGGCCTCCAAAACCCAGCCCGGCCCACACCACCGTCTC
>DATGCC010000238.1:0-2669 GCA_035312345.1 Rhodothermales bacterium | reverse complement strand
GCCACATCGGTGCTGGTGCCACCCATGTCGAAGGTAAGAATGTGGGGCGTGTTCGTATCCATTGCCTGCCGCGCCAGCCCGAAGGCACCCACCACGCCACCCGCCGGGCCACTCAACACGAGCCGCGCCGCCTGCTTGCTGGCTTGCTGCACGCCTATGGTGCCGCCATTCGACTGCATCATCGAGATCGGATGCGTGCTGAGTGTTTCATCAAGACGGCTAAGATAGCGGGCTACCAGTGGGCGCACGTAGGCATTGATGACCGTTGTCGCGGTGCGTTCGTACTCGCGGTATTCAGGCAGGATCTCGCTGCTGAGGGAGAGGGGCAGATCAGGCAGTTGATCCCGGATCAGTTCGGCAGCACGCTGTTCATGAGTAGGTTCTTGGAAGGAAAACAAAAACACAATGGCGAGGCTTTCCACCTGCTCTTCCCGCAAGCGGGAAACGAGATCGGGAAAAGCTTCTTCATGCAGAGGCAGGATGACATGGCCATGCTGATCGAGCCGCTCTGCAATTTCGAACCGCAGGTTTTGAGGCACAAGCGGTGGCGGGCGTTGCTGGCTGAGACGGTAGAGGTGAGGCCGGTTCTGGCGGCCTATCGCCAGCACATCCGCAAAGCCGCGTGTCGTTAGCAGGGCCGTGCGGGCTCCGCGTCGTTCCAGCAGCGCATTCGTTGCTACGGTGGTGCCGTGGACAATGGGAGCCGTTGCATCTACGCCAAGGATGTCCAGGCCTGTGACCATGGCGCGGCTCTGGTCGGCAGGCGTGGTGGCTGTCTTGTGGATGTGGAGGTTGTCCTCATGCAACCACACAAAATCAGTAAACGTGCCCCCCACGTCAATGCCGATGAGCGTCTGCCTGGAGTTCGGCCTTGTCATTCTGCCACGCGCCCGCCACAGACGAAAAAGTCATCTTGCCGCCACGCACAATCCACATCAGTGAATCCGGCGCGCTCCATCGCCTTGAGCTGGCGGAAGAGACCGAGCGTGCCTACGTGGTCGCCTACGAGCAGGTGGCCGCCGGGTGTGAGGCTGTCGCGGATACCCTGAAAGAGCAGCTCATAGCGGCTTTCGGCTTCAGCAGGCTCCACATCGTGCCCGATGATGACGTGCAGGGCCAGGGAAGCAAGCACCACGTCATATGGCCCACCTGGCAACGGCTCTCCGTCCGTGTTGATGCTGGTCTGCATCACCGCCACATCTTCCCGAAATTCAGCGACTTTGTGCCGGGCCATCTGAAGCAGGTCAGGGTCTTCGTCGAGTAGCGTCAGGTGGACGGTAGGGTAGGCCGTGAGGAGAATAAAAGACATGTTGCCCGTGCCACAGGCAAGGTCACACACCGAGGTATGGGCGTCAAGCGGTGGCAGCGCAGCGACCATTTCCTCAATCATCAGCAGGGCCAGAGGCATGCGCCGTTCGAGGTGCAGGTCGAACCAGTTACCATTGCGCCAGAAACCACCCCGCCGCCGCAGGTTGTCGCGCCAACTCGGAAGAGGCATGTCGATTTTGGATTTTCGATGGGAGATTGTGAATGGCTTTCAGGATGCAATAAACCGCCCACGAATCCAAAATCCAAAATCAGAAATCTAAAATCCTGTCACGCTGCTTTCAGCGTGCGACGGTAGAGCCCGTTGCGGTTGACGTGTCCGACGTAGCGACCCAGCACGCGCACCTCCTCGAACACATCCGGCTCGATGTGGATATCGTCATAATCCGGGTTTGCAGGTTCCAGGCGAAGGCCATTTTGGTCGCTGTAAATACGCTTGAGCGACGTTTCGCCATCATAGAGCACCGCCCCAATGCCCCCCTGGGGAATGTCGTCGTCCATCAGCAGCACATAGTCGCCGTCGTTAATATCGGCACCCTGCATCGACTGACCGGACACGCGAATGGCAAAGACGCGATCGAGCCGGGGAAAGAGTGTTTCGAGCGTGATGGTGCCCAGGTTGGCCTCAACGGCCTCTTGCAACACCCCGGCGGTGATGATGCCGCGAATCGGAATGCCCTGTGGTTTATCCTTTTCCGACTCCACCAGATGATAGCCATCTTGATCGCGCCGCAGGTACCGTTTTTTGTGCAGGGCCTGGAGGTTTTGCGTGACGCTGTTGGGCGAGCTATAGCCGAACTCGTCAATGATCTCCCGATAGGTGGGCCATACCTTGTTTTCGCGGATGTATTCCTTGAGGTACATCAAAAAAGCATGCTGCTTGGCGGTCAATTTGCGGCGGCTCATAGCAGGTTCCTCTGTTGGGGTCACGGGTGAAAAATGCGAGCCAACAGCCATTTCCTGTAATTTGGGAGGCATGTGTCTCACATGTGCCACACAGTATAGGCACGGAGCCAGGAAAAGGTCAAGTCTTGCGAGGAGATGGTGGGGCTGTAGGCTGCATCAACTGACCGTGTACTTTGTCGCTACGGGTAGGATAGGCATCTTCGGTGTGGTAGCGCAGGAAGTCTTCGATGAGCGCGTTGACTTCGTGGCGGACGGGAGGCTCTAGGCGCATCCGCATGATGGTATCGAGATCGGCGCGGGCAAAGACGGCGTAGGCGCGCAGGGCTGTACGCGAGGCGCGACGGCCTGTGCGCTGGGCATGGAGGGGCAGCACGGCACCGTCGTCGAGTGAGAGCAGACCGCCTTCTTCGGGCAACGACGCTACGAGGTCGCGGTCG
>DATGCC010000237.1:0-2815 GCA_035312345.1 Rhodothermales bacterium | reverse complement strand
AAACCTTACAGGTCTCGCACGCTAATGAGGGATGACCTCGTAGCGATACATAATAACTGACGTATAACGCTCGGCATGAGGCGCGGCTGCATGCCGTTGTTAGCTGGCACTGACTCCATCATCTCGGTATATCTCATATCGCAACTCCGCGAAGCCTGTGCCGACCTGCCGGACAGAAATCAGACGCAGAGGTGGGTTCGTGACACGACGTGGGAATAGTGGTTTACCCTTCTCTAGCGTAACCGAACCTACCTGGACAATGATCTCGTCTAGCAGGCCAGCGTCCAGGAACTGCCCAGCAAGGTCTCCTCCGCCCACAATCCAAATGTTCTTCGAGCCCGCCGCTTCGGCCATTTCTGCGTGAACAGGTCGCACATCGCCCTGAACGAAGAACGTATTCGCCCCTTCAATCGATGGGAGCGCTCTGCTGGAGAATATCCATGCTGGCTGCTCGTAAGGCCATGGCGATCCCATATCCGCGGCCACCTTGTCAGCATGACGCAGCATCCACTCGTAGGTTGCTGAGCCCATTGCCAATGCACCAATCTCAGCAATGAATGCCGGATAGCTCGTGTCATTTACATCGCCCAGCGGGAACAGCCAGTCCAGCGAGTCATCTTCTATAGCGATGAATCCATCGAGACTCGTCGCAGTGTAGTACTGAGTTTTCATAGGGGCGAGTGCCTCTGCATTGTCGCTGATACCGGCTAACGGTTGAAATAAGCCGCAAACCGCACGGCAGCGTTTCTTGAAACTACGGAAACGCCGACGAGGGAGCAACGCGCAAACCCCCGAGCGGGTTGTCGGCTTGAGTGATGGGTTATACGGCATGCGTCGGGTGCCTCAACGGCAATACCAAGAGTTGACGGTCACGCGCTTCGCTCATGCCCAAGCAACGATAGACCCGTTGCGCCGGATCATTGCCCTCGCCTACCTCGACCGTGATCGCACATACTCCGATGGCGTCGCAGAACGCCCGAATCTCCTGTAAGGCGGCAGTGCTTAACCCCTTGTTGCGACTCTGAGGTACGACAAAAAGATCATCCAGACACGCCGTCAATCCGCCATATTCCATGCCAAATCGCAGGGTAAGCACGACGTAACCGACCTCCTTCTCATCGTCCTCAAGGAGCCAAATGTAGCCCAGGCGTTGATCGGCCAGCAGCGCGGCAAAGGCCTTGTGAGCGTGAGCTTGGTCGAGCTCATAGCCCGATTCCGCATAGAAGTCGGCCATGAGCGAGAGGAGGGTTGGGATGTCGTGTTGCAGGGCACGTCTCATGATTCAGATTTCCAGAATCGTATGGAGTTGGATTTGCCGTATTGTATCTAAAGAAAGTCGGGTAGCGACACGTCGTATCTTGCTCGTGTCCGGGGAAGGCTGTAGCCGCATTCGGCCTCGTTGAAGCACGCTAGCATTACCCCGCTTTGCGCTGAGCCTGTTCGTTAAACCAGCCCCCCACCCGGCGCTCATCGAAGCCGAGGAGTGTTCTTCGCCCGGAGACAAGAGCTGAACCTTCAGCCACCGCTCCGTGAGCCTGCATACACTCGATGCTGATGAGCACCTGCTGACGTTGCCGCGCCAGCAGCCTACCGGGTAGGAGTCCGGCCATCACTACCTGCTTTATCATACGCATGGAGGCCCCTCATGCACAAGTCCGAGTACGACTACACCTGCGCCGGATGTGACACCAGCAAAGACACCATCGATGTCGTCCGTTACTCTAACGGGCGTAGCGCCCACCGTCGCTTCAACAATACCACTGCTGGTCATAAGCACCTCATTCAATGGCTCACGGGGCCAGGGCAAGCGGTCCGCGTCGTCGTCGAAGCCTCCGGCATCTACAGCCTCGATCTTGCCCTGGCGCTGCACGAAGCCAAGCGTGTGGAGATCATGGTGGCCAACCCACGGGCACTCAAAGACTACCGCCGTGCGCATATGCAGCGTTCTAAAACGGACAAGGTCGATGCCACGATCATCTGCGATTATGCACGCAGAATGCCGTTTATCCGATGGCAGCCACCTTCAAGTGAGGTGCTCGAACTCCAGCAGATCGCCCGCCGCATACACGCACTCATCGTCGAACGCAGTCGCGAGAAGAACCGGCTACGTACGGCACACGCCACGGTCACGACGTCGCCTGTGGTTATCAATGACATTGAGGTCAACCTACGGCATCTCGACCGTCGCATTGGTGAGTTGGAGAAGCAAGCGCTGAGACGGGTCACAGCCAGCGCAGCAATCAAAGAAGCACATCGTCACCTGACGAGCGTGCCAGGTATCTCCGATCGGAGTGCCGTGCAACTGCTGGCTGAGATTCTGGTCTTGCCCCAGGGGCTATCGGTACGAGAGTGGGTGGCCTTCGAGGGTTTGGATGTCAGGCGCTACGAGTCAGGTACGAGTGTGGAGCGACCACGCCGTATATCCAGGGTGGGCAACGTGCGTCTGCGTCGGGCCTTGTATATGCCCGCACTCGTTGCCATACGGCATGATGAAGCCATCGGAGCCTTTTATGCGAAGCTACTTGGCAGGGGCAAGAAGCCGCTCGTTGCGATTGTGGCGGTGATGCGGAAGCTGCTGCACGCGATCTATGGCATGCTCAAGCACGACGCGGATTTTGACGGCTCGAAATTCTACCGGATCCCTCCCCAAGCCGCTTGACTTTCAAGAGAGTGTTTAACGGCTGGGGGATTTACGGCGAGCGAGCACTCACCTCACAAAACATAACTGTTTCAGACCAACTCAGCCAGTCGTGCGAGTCCGTAACATGCCCTTGTTATGCAGCGCACTCGGCTAATTGCCAAGAAATTGCGGTGG
>DATGCC010000236.1:0-3791 GCA_035312345.1 Rhodothermales bacterium | reverse complement strand
CATTCCCTCTCGCTCGATAGCCTGCGCGGACGGCTGGTGCTACTCGAATTCTATGCGCCGCAGAACACCAACTTCCAGCGCGAAACAGAAGCACGCAAAACGTTCTACGAGACCTTTGCCGAGCAGCCCTTTAGCTTCGTGTCTCTGTCGCTGGAACCAGATACGTTGCTGAATGAAGCGTTCTGGGAGAGTTATGATTTTCCCGGCGAGCGGGTGATTCTATCGGGTGCGGCGCGGGATGATCTGGTTAGCCGCTATAACATCAACGTCATTCCCACCCGTTTCTTAATCGACCAGGACGGCAAGATCGTCGGGAAGTACGTCGGGAGCACCCTGCCGCAGTTGCAAAATGACGTGATGGTTTTGCTCAGTGAGAGTGGTTGATTGTGTGCCTGTAGAGGCGTAGCATGCTACCTCTCTGCCTATACGAATTCAAACCTATCTCTCATGTTGATAGCTGGAAACTGGAAAATGAATACCGACCTCGCCACTGCCACCGAACTGGCGCGGGGCGTGGTCGAAGAAGTGGGCGTTGTGGAGGATGTGCAGGTCGCCGTGTGTCCGCCTTTTATTAGCCTCGACGCGGTCTTCGGGGCGTTGCGTGGCTCGCAGGTGCGGCTCGGTGCGCAGAATATGCATGCCGCCGACGCAGGGGCCTACACAGGCGAAGTGGCGGCGTCCATGCTGCGCTCGGTGGGGTGCGACTATGTGATTCTGGGCCACTCGGAACGCCGTCAGTATTTTGGTGAGACGGACGCGTCGGTGAATGAGAAAATCAAGCAGGCGCTGGTGCACGATCTGACGCCCATTGTGTGCGTGGGGGAGAAGCTGGAAGAGCGCAAGGCAGGCCGGGAGCAGGCTGTTGTGAAAAAGCAACTCGGCGGCGCGCTGGACGGCGTGAGCCTTGGCGATCCGGCGCGGCTCGTCATTGCCTATGAGCCTGTCTGGGCCATTGGCACGGGCGAGACGGCCACGCCAGAGCAGGCGCAGGCCATGCATGCCTTCATCCGAGCGCAGCTTGCTGATTTGTTCGATGAGGCTTTCAGTCGGGACGTATTGTTGCTTTACGGCGGCAGCATGAAACCCGGCAACGCAGCCGAATTGCTCGGCCAGCCGGATGTGGACGGTGGGCTCATCGGTGGAGCCAGCCTCAAAGCGCCCGATTTTGCTGCCATCGTCCGTGCTGCGCAGGCAGCCTAGTCTTCGGGGTTGGCATGCTGGATTAACCGGAAGAGGGAGGGGTGGTATGAAGCTAGCTTCAGCAAGAAAGTCCGCGTTTCCCTTTTCCCACGTGATCTCCCGCTGTGCCTGGCTCGGGATAGTGGGGCTGATCCTGCTGGCCGGTTGCGTGAGCACGCGGCACCTGGATTCGGCCTATGCCGGGCGCACGAGCGTCTATGAACCCGGGGAGCCCAACTTCGACATGGTGGCGACGGCCACGCTCCGCGATGGGGAGCCAGGCATCGACTGCTATCTGGGTATTCCGCGTGCCTCGCTCGTTTTTACGCCGGAGGACAGCGTCTACACCGCGCCGTACGAGACCCTTCTTCGACTGATGGACCGCAAGGGCAAGACCATCCTGGAAGAAGTGGTGGACCGGGATACGATGCAGGTGATGGGCTACGCTGCCACGCAGGTTTTCGATCAGCACATCAAGCAACGGCGTATTACCGTGGAGCCAGGCGAGTATGTCCTTGAAGTCGTGCTGCGCGATCAGAACAGCCAGTCCCAGGCTGAGCGGCGCAGGCGGGTCGAGGTAGTCGCTCCAGGGAGCATGCAGCCTGCCGTCAGCGACATTCGGCTGGATGGGTTGCGCGAGGGAGGGGCGTTTGAGCCGGTCGTCTCGCTGCATGTCCCTGCCGGGCTCGATTCCATGCGGATGACCGTCGAACTCTACAATGCCTCGCGGCTGGGTGATGTGCAGGTCACCATGCGGTTGCTGCGTTTCGAGTCCGATACGAGCGCCGCTGTCCCGCCGTATCAGTACCAACTCTCACCTGCCTATTTTCTCATCCGCTACAACCAGGCCGATACTTTGCAGTTTTCCCGCCGCACGCTCCGCAATATCGATGACGAAGTCATCGTTGAATTCGATCTGCCGGGGCTAGAAGCGGGCATGTACCGCGTCGAGATGTTCGCCCGCCGGGAGGGGGCTCCACCGACGATCGTGTTGCAGCGCTCCTACGATTTCGCCGTTCGCAGCCCCACTTTTCCCCGGATAAGCACGCTCGATGAAATGATTGAGGCGCTGGCGTATCTGGCAACCGATAAAAAACGCGAAACCATCCAGGCTGCCAACACCCCCGTCGAGAAAAAGCGCCGTTTCGATGCCTTCTGGGGAAGCCTTGTGCCACAACGAACGCGCGCGACCAACACACTGAAGCTCTACTATGCCCGCGTCGAGGAGGCCAACCTGCTGTATACGACCTACAAGGAAGGGTGGAAGACGGACAGGGGCATGGTTTACATCATCCTGGGTAGCCCGCTATACGTCGATACAATGGTGGACCGGGAGGTGTGGTATTACAGCTATAACGACAACGACCCGCTGCATACTTTCGTCTTCGAGCGGCGGCGGATGTACGAGTCAGGCGGCTTGTTCGAGGCGTACCTTTTGCGGCGCAACTTACAGTATGAACACGAATGGCGGTGGGCTCTGGAGCGGTGGCTACGAGGCGATATGCTGTAGTCGTTCCTTACTCGTCGCCCTTGGAAGTGGATGTAGAGGGCGAAGCGGTGTCGCTCTTGGTACTCTCGGAAGAGGTATTTGCTTTTTCTGACGAACCTTCCGAAGCATTTTTCCCCCCTTCCGTACCACCATTGCTTCTGGCATAGTCTGTCAGGTAAAAGCCACTTCCTTTAAAAATAAGACCTTGCCCGCCCGTGATGACACGGGTTACGGGCTGTCCGGTAGTGGGGCAGGTGGTCAGCGCGTCTTCGGTGATCCGCTGATCGATCTCGAACGTGGTGCCGTCTTCGCGGCGGTAAACATAGGTTGGCATCCTTCTATACGTTGGTCAGACAAGCTGTCAGAGGAAGAGGCAGGGCAGCCCCTTTAGCCGTTTTTACAAAGAATGTTCCAGTTCCTGGGAGCGGCAAAATCCATTTGGCATAGCAAATAGGGGGTCTGGTGTGCGCATCCTACAACTCAGCTGTTTTCTGAGATCTGATAGGGCCGAGTGGGGTAAGCTATTCCACAAGAAAAATGCACAAAGCGGATGGGCCCGCGCAACCTTGCCCTGTGTGCGCCCTATGCTATTGTCAAACCGATGTTCGGCATCATCCTGAAAATCAGGCCTTGATACTCTCCCAGCAGGGCCTTTTTGGAAAAGCCAGCTTCAAGGTGGGAGCTGGTGGTTGATGCGGACGGTGGAGGCGTGGCGGCCTGGTCGTCACGCCTCCTTTGTGGGTGTCCCTCAACGGTCACGGGATGGCAAGAGCAACTCAGCATCCCCCTGGATGGCCTGATAGGCGATGTCGGCAAGGGCCGGACGAACGGGAATATGACCCCGGTTGTCGCGGGTTGGATAGACCCGATTGGTTAGCAGGATGACGTACAGATCCTGGCCAGGATCTGTCCATATGGATGTGCCGGTGAAGCCCGTGTGTCCGAAGCTGTTCGGGCCAAAGTACTGCCCGGCGGACGAGTACCCTTCGAGGCTGCGCGTATCCCATCCCAGCGCCCGCGTATGCTGTGCCTTGTTGACGGGTGTGGTGAAGAGACGAATGGTTTCAGGTTGCAAGAATTGCTCACCGTTGATGCGACCCTCTGAGGTCAGCATGGCAGCGAA
>DATGCC010000235.1:0-3411 GCA_035312345.1 Rhodothermales bacterium | reverse complement strand
CCCTGAGATCAAGAGCGTCACCGTCCGTTGGCCCTCTGGTACCGTACAGACGCTGGAGATCCCTGCCCTCAACCAGACGCACCCCCTCGTAGAGCCTGACGCATGAGTACCCTGACGACCAACACCTCCACCACCGCCGAGACCAAGCCCAAAACCCCACCCCAACGCCGCTGGGGCATCCGCTACGACCGGCGCTATACGGCCCCGCTGCTCGTCACACTGATTCTGCTGGGCGCGCACCTGTCGTTCGGCATTTTGGAGAGTTACGAGAAAACCCTGCTCGCCATCGCCGCCAGCGTCGCGACCGAGTTGGTGCTGAGCCGGATTTTTCGAGGGAAATGGCCACATCTGGCAAGTGCCTACATCTCGGGTATCAGCGTGGGCATCCTGATCCGCTCGCCGCTGTACTGGCCCTACGCACTGTGCAGCATGATCTCGATTACGTCGAAGTATGCCATCAATGTCAAGGGGCGGCACATCTGGAATCCGTCCAACCTGGGCATCTGCGCGATGCTGTTCCTGGCTCCCTTCGCCGTCGCCCCACTCTCGGTGCAGTGGGGCAACAACCTCTGGCCGATGTTGGCGATCTGGGTGATTGGCTCCGTGTCGATCTGGCGGCTGCGGCGGTTTCACATCTGTGCTACCTACGTGGCGGGGTTCTTCCTCTTCGCCTGGCTGCGCACCCTGCTCACGGGCGAGCCGTTCCTGACCGAAATTTCTCCCATCACTGGGCCGATGTACCAGCTCTTCGTCTTCTTCATGATTACGGATCCGAAGACGACGGTTAAATCGAAGACCGGGCAGATCGTGGTGGCGTTCCTCGTGGCCTTCGTCGAGTTCTTCTTCCGCCTCGGCGAGAGCGTTTATGCGCCGTTCTATGCCCTCTTCCTCGTTGGCCCCGCCGCGATGCTTCTGGAGATGTGGTGGAATGCCCGCAAGGAGGAGAAACTCGCCGCCGCTTAGTAACACCCATTCATGTTACGCTGGTATCATGCCACATATTGACCTTCCCAAAGGCGCACCGGGCATCGTCGGGCCGCTCCAACAGTATCCCAAAACGGCCAAGCATTTGCTCGGTCTTGCCCAGGAGCTTCTCCGTGGAGAATCAACCTTGACGCCCGGAGAGCGTGAACTTATCGCCGCCTACGTCTCCTCGAAAAACAACTGCTATTTCTGCACGCACTCGCACAGTGCAGCGGCCCGACACCTCCTCGGCGACAATACGGATCTCGTAGAACAGGTAAAACTCGGCCTGGTATCGGCCCGCGTCAGTGAGAAGATGAAAGCATTGCTGCACATCGCGGGAAAAGTGCAACAAGGCGAGCGGAGCGTGTCGGAGGAGGATGTGGCCCGCGCCCGTGCTGAAGGAGCCACCGACAAAGAGTTGCACGACTCGGTGCTGATCGCCGCCGCGTTCTGCATGTACAACCGGTACGTGGACGGCCTGACGACCTGGACGCCTTCCGATGAGGATCTCTACGACCGGCACGGGGCGCGTCTTGCTGCCAACGGCTACGTGGTACGCTGAGAGCTATCCCCGTGCCACCTGTAGGGCAGGTGTCCACGCAGGTAGGGTAAACGAAAACGTTGTGCCCTGATTAAGGGCGCTTTTTACGTCCAGCGTGGTGCCGTGGAGTTCCATGATTTTGCGAGCGATGGCGAGGCCCAGGCCCGTCCCGCCTTTATCGCGGGAGCGGCTTTTCTCGACGCGATAGAAGCGCTCGAAGATGTGCGGCAGGTCGTCCTCTGGGATACCATAGCCGGTATCGACAACGCGCACGCAAACCGCATCGCCCTCGTTGGTGGGAATGACGCGTACGCTTCCGCCCGAGGGGGTGTAGCGGATGGCATTGTCGATGAGGTTAGAGATAGCCCGCTCCACCAACCCAATATCGGCGTAGACCAGCGAGAGGCGGTCGGGCAACTCGGCGTCGAGCCGCACCTCGTACGTATCTGCTTTCGCCTCGTATTGCATGACCAGATCCTGCACCAACTCAGCGATAGAAAACGCCTCAAAAGCTGGCTCAATCTGATGGGCGTCTAGCTTCGACAACTCGAAAAGCTCGCCGACCAGCGTGTTCAGGAATCGGGTATTTTTTAAGACGATATCCATGTAATGCTGCCGCTCCTTCGGGTCGAGCGTTTCGGTTTTCATGATGATTGTCTCCAGATAGCCCTGCATCACGGCGAGCGGGCTACGCAGGTCGTGCGAGACGTTGGCGATGAGTTCGCGCCGCAGCCGGTCCGTGCGCCGCAACTCCTCTACACTCGCTTCGATGGTATCCGCCATCTGGTTAAACGACGCCGCCAACTGCCCGATTTCGTCATCGGTTGTCGGTTCGATGCGGCGGTCGAACTGGCCTCGGGCAAAGGCCCCCACGACCTCTTTCATGCCACGCAATCGACGGGTCAGAAAACCAAATAACACAACGCCGATCACCGCCGTCACGAGGATAACCACACCCAGCCCCTTGAGGGTAGCCTGCACGATGTAGCTGTCGCGCATCATGCTGGCCGCCGAATCATATTGCTCGCTACCGAGGATGATGTAGAGGTAGCAACCCGTCTCACCCATAATCTCTATAGGTGCGACGGAAAACGGCTTTTTACGATCCCCATGGACCGGATCCTCTCCCAGAATAGGCAGGGATGCACCGGCCATGTAGGCATCCAGGGGTTCGGTATCGACTGTGCTTTGCGCCAGTTCTTTGTCTTCTCCAAGGAACGAAGCTTTGATCATGCCATTACCGCCGAGCAGATAAATCTCGATGCGCGGGTTGACGATCATCATGTAATGAATCTTCTCCCGGATGGCTTCCTGGTCGATGCTGTCGATGAGAAACGGCTGAAACTCCGACGCCAGGTTCTGCGCCAGATCCTGGTTTAGCTTCTGCTCCGCTTCGTCGGCCAACTGCATAGCGGCATGGACAGAAAGGAACGCGATGATCCCCCCGAGCAGGATGATGAGCACGAGGAAAAGCACCGAGAGCCGGGCGTAAAAACTGTTCAAAATACGTGTCATGCAAGCAGTTCTTCTCGTTCCGTAAAGCGGTAACCCACGCCCCACACCGTCTTGATGAAGACTGGGTTCGAGGGATCTTTTTCAATCTTGGCACGCAGCCGGTTGATGTGCGTGTTGACGGTGTGGCTGTACCCGCTGTACTGATAGCCCCACACCAGATCCAGCAGTTCCTGTCGGCTGTAGGCCCGCCCCGGATGCTGGGCAAAAAGCAGCAGCAGATCGAACTCTTTGGCGGTCAGTTCTAGCGTCTGATCGGCCAGCGTGACTTTTCGTTTCTCGGCATCTACCAGCAGATCGCCGTAGCGCAGTTCGAGGTCGGCGTCGCGCTGTACATGCTCCCGCTCAATCTCGATCCGGCGAAACAGCGCCTTGACACGGGCAATCAGCTC
>DATGCC010000234.1:0-2991 GCA_035312345.1 Rhodothermales bacterium | reverse complement strand
CATCGCCTCGGGCGTGTCGGGCGTAGCCTGGAAGCCCACATGGTAGAGGGCTTCCGGCGCACTGGTACGGGCATTAATCCGCCGGGCAGTTTGATAGACGGAACGGTCCACCTCAGTCGGATCCGAGATTTCAAGGCCGGTGGTTGTGCGGGGTTTTTGTGCGTAGGCGTCCAGGGCCAGCAGGGTAGTAAGGCTCAGGAGCAGCACCAGGGCGCGTAAAGCGCGCTTCGGAGCAGCAAGTCGCATGGGGCAGTAAAGAAAGCAGGGGAGAGGAGTGGGGTGGCTATGGAGGACAGGTAGACTTCATACGAGCGAAGTCATGCCCAGCATCCAGCTAGTATGGCCTCTTCTGCCCGTAACAATACGGCTTTTAGGATAATACGTGCTGGTGAGGACACAAACAAATCGGGAGATTGTTGCGTGCTCCCTTGCTGCTCTGTAACTCACCCCATCCCTTCTGAGAAGGGGACCAAGCCATGCGGGATGGGGTGGGTGTTTGCTCCCTTACAAACAGTTACTGAGCCTGAATCCTTGCTTATTTTACCAACAGCATCACACGCATCTGCCGGGTAGCCCTGGCTTCGAGCCGGTAGGGGTAGACGCCGCTGGGCAGGTGGCTGGCGTCGAACGATACCTCATAGGATCCTGCTGGTAGCGTGTCATTCACGAGGACGGCTACCTGCTGTCCCAACAGGTTGTAGACTGTCAGCACGGCGTGGGTGGATTGCGGAAGCGCGAAGGCTATCGTGGTCGTGGGGTTGAACGGATTCGGATAGTTCTGCGCCAGCGTAAACGCCTCGGGGATCTCTGCATCAATGGCCTCAATGGCGGTGGCGACCACCCCGTTGGGCCGGACCTGTCCGCGAATTTCGCCCGGCTGGTTGGCCGCTGTGTGAATGTTGAGATAAAGGCTGCCTGCGAGCAGTTCGTTCATCAGGTCTACGGTGAGCGGCTCGTCATCGGAGGCAGTCCAGAGTCCGGAGGCGGTGTTGCCGTCGAAGGCATCGGTAATGCCGCGTACAACCGGACCGGAGGTGCCCATGGCACCCTGGTGAAAATGTGCCCCCGTGATGTCGCCGGTCAGGCCCGTCGCAGTGAGGTCGAAGACCAGGCCTGCTTCCGTCAGGGTCAGCGCAGCCGTGCCTGAGCCATCGCTCGTCACGTCGTTGGTCTCTTGCCCCGGATCAAGTTGCACGGCGGCCCCGATCCCCCCTGCGAGATGGACCTGCCCGCGGATTTCCCCTGGTGGGTTGGCTTGTGTGTGGATGTTGAGATAGAGGTTGCCTGCGAGCAGGTCCTGGATCAAGGCATCTGTGAGTGGTTCGGCATCGGTGGCGGTCCAGAGTCCGGAGGCGGTGTTGCCCTCGAAATCGTCGGCGATGCCGCGCACGACGGAGCCATTCACGCCCGCAGCGCCCTGGTGAAAATGCGCGTTGGCTATGTCTCCAGTTAGGCCATCAACGGTGACATCGAAGAGCACGCCCGCTTCGGTGAGGGTGAGCGTCGCAGTTCCCGACCCTTCCTGCGTCACCTCGTTCGTTTGTTGTTCATTGGTTAGCCACGCCTGCAGGCCGGTGCCCTCGCTGACGTGAATCTGCCCACGGATTTCGCCCCCCGGAAACTGGTCTGTGTGAATGTTAAAGTAGAGATTCCCTGCCAGCAGATCTTGGATCCGCTCGTCGGTAAGCGGCTCGGCGTCGGTGGCGGTCCAGAGGCCGGAAGCCGTGTTACCCTCGAAGTCGTCGGCGATGCCACGAAAGACCGGGCCAGAGATGCCCGCAGCCCCCTGGTGGAAGTGGGCATTGGCGATAGCTCCGGTCAGGCCATCGACCGTGACGCGGAAAGCAACGCCCTCATCGGTCAGGGTCAGGGTGGCTGTTCCACGGCCTTCGTTTGCTGCATCGTTTCCTGCCTGCGCAGGCGTCAGCTTGGCCGTCAGATTGGTTCCTGCATCCAGTAACACCTGCCCGCGGATTTCGCCCGGCTGATTGGCTGCTGTGTGAATGTTGAGGTAGAGGTTGCCTGCGAGCAGATCCTGGATCAAGGCATCCGTAAGCGGCTCGGCGTCGTCGGCGGTCCAGATTCCGGAGGCGGTGTTGTCCTCGAAATCGTCAGCGATGCCGCGTACGGGCGGGCCAGAGACGCCCGTGACTCCCTGGTGGAAATGCGCGTTGGTGATATCGCCGCTTAAGCCTTCGACGGTGACATGGAAGACCAGGCCAGCCTCGGTGAGCGTGAGAGCGGCGGTGCCCAGCGCGTCGCTCGTCACGTCGTTGGTCTCCTGGTCAGCATCCAGCAATGCCGAGAAGCCCCGGCCGCTCGTCTGGCGTACCTGCCCGCGAACCTCACCTCCGGCAAACTGGTTTGTGTGAATGTTGATATAGAGGTTTTCCGTGAGCAGATCCTGGACCAGGGCATCGGTAAGTGCCTGGTCATCAGAGGTGGTCCAGAGGCCGAAGGCGGTGTTGCCCTCGAAATCGTCGGCGATGCCGCGCACAACCGGGCCATTCACGCCCGCAGCCCCCTGGTGGAAGTGGGCGTTGGCGATGTCCCCGCTCAGGTCATTGATGGTGACAAAGAAGAGCACGCCCGCATCGGTAAGCTGAATAGAGGCAGTGCCGCTGCCGTCACTCTCCACGTCTCCGGGCTGCTGTGCGGCACTAAAGGTAGCCGACAGCGCAGTTCCAGAGGTCGGAAGCACCTGCCCTCGGATTTCGCCTCCAGGGAACTGGTCCGTGTGGATGTTGAGGTAGAGGTTGCCCGCGAGCAGATCCTGAATCATCGCATCCGTGAGCGGCTCGCCATCAGAGGCGGTCCAGAGTCCGGAGGCGGTGTTGCCCTCGAAATCGTCGGCGATGCCGCGCACGACGGAGCCGGATACACCTGTGGCTCCCTGGTGGAAATGGGCATTGGCAATGTCACCGGTTAGCCCATCGACCGTGACGAAGAAGCGGAGGCCTTCGTCGGTGAGGGCCAGGGCGGCCGTGCCAG
>DATGCC010000233.1:0-5168 GCA_035312345.1 Rhodothermales bacterium | reverse complement strand
CGTTTACCGAGCGCTTTGAAAGGGTGCATGTGCGGAATAGCGTTGAAAAAGGCAGAAGCACGTAGGGCAAAAACAGGGGGACATTCGTTACCACACCGAACGCTGGGTCGGAAGGGTCGGCATTCTATGAATGAGCCCCCTATTAGGTTGAAGGTGGGAATACGCTAAAAAATTATGTTGGATGTCCATTATGGAAAAAATAAAAGTTACCTCAACGTATTAAGATCTCATTACGAGAATGGTTGCGTTGGTTGGGTGGAGCAAGTATGTTGAATAAGTCTGCGGCACGTATAACGACGTTTTTATGCGGAGCCGCACACTTTTCTTTTTTTCCTTACCAACCAGAGGTCCCCATGACAAAACAGCTATCACGCCTCAGCCTTGTTTGCTTGTTGATGGTGCCGTTTCTCGGATCTATCACCTTTATGCCGAATACCGCCCAGGCTCAGTTTGAGCCTGTGACCGATGCTTCAGTGGAAGTAGCCTGGACACTCGACCCGCGCGATTTCCCAGATCTCTTTGATCATCCCAATGAGAATGGTGCTTTTGGAACACGAGGTGTGCTCAGTGGCATGGACTTCGATGGAGATGGCAACAAAGAATTTCTCTTTGCGACCGATGAAACACTGGCTCCAGGTGGTCCAGACCCTGGTTTCCTGGATATTTTCCTCTATGAGAACAACGGCGACGACAGCTATGAGCACGTCTGGCATTATACCCACACGATGGCCAGTAACTCGTTGCCGCCTTTGGCCTATGGCGATATCGACGACGATGGGCTGTGGGAGATCTACTTTGGCGTCCCAACCCTGCCGTCTACCGGTGAGGTAGATGATCTCTTTATCTTTGAACAGAATGAGGACGGCACCTTCCCTGTTGAGCCAACAGTGGCATATGGCTACGAGCGGGCCGTGGATGCCGATTTTCGCCCGTCAGGCCTTCAGGTGGTTGACGTAGATGGGGATGGGCAGAAAGAACTGCTTACCCTATCTCGCACAAGCAACAACCGCGAACTCGTTGTCATTGCTCCCGATGCAGGCATCGACGCTTTCGCTACCTTTACAATTGAGTTCGAGGCCGGGAACGATATTCTCATGGGCGGATCGGTTTATGACCTTTCGGTAGTCGATTTCGATGGCGATGGAAATAATGAGATCTGGGTCAACACTTGGGATTTGCTCAGCCTGTCCATTTTTGAAGTCACAGGTCCTGATTCATATGAGTTGCAAGCGGATATCAACCAGGTCACCCCTGACATAGACCATGGATCTCAAAACGTCCATGATCTGCTTTTCTACGACTTAGACAATGACGGGGAGTTAGAGCTTATTTTCCCCACGACCAATGCCGAACTCTATATCATTGAGAACACAGATGATGTATCGACCCTGACGGGTGACAGCTTCATTGATGTCGGGTATTTCATTCCGGCGGATGTAGCTTCAGGGCGTCATGACGACAACGGACGGGGAGCCGACCTGGGCGACCTGGATGGCAATGGAAAGATCGACATCATCCTGTCTGGCTATCGTAGTGAGCGCATCTATCGGGCTGAGTACAACGGTAGCGGCAGCATTACCGACTCGACCAGTTATACCTGGACCACGATTCTCAACAGCGATGCAGGCGATGACGAGCCCTTGGAGCAGTATTATCCGCTCACTATCACCGATGATCTCGACGGCGATGGATTCAATGAGATTATCATTACCAATCGGGGGGCCAGTGAAACGGATCAACCGATCATTGTCATTCTCGAATCAACCGGTGTTCAGACGGATATAGAAGAGAACGAGACGCCGTCAAGCTTCGCGCTGAAGCAGAACTATCCAAACCCGTTCAATCCCTCGACCACCATTGAGTATGAGTTACCCGCAACGGCTACCGTTTCTGTTCGGGTATACAACCTCATGGGGCAGGTCGTACGGACGCTCGTGAGCGGGCAGATCCAGACCCTCGGTCGCCACAGTGTGACGTGGAACGGTCGTAGCGATGCCGGTACGCCGGTGGCGAGCGGCACGTATCTCTATTCGCTAGAATTCAACGGCACCATCCAGACGCGCCCGATGACGCTCATCAAGTAAGCCGGTTGATGTGCCTTATTGGTCATTGAAGCAGGCCCCGAATCGTGCAGCGCTACGGTTCGGGGTTTGCTTTGGGGTGTTCGTTTTGACCGGCACGTTATTTTTGTGCAATCTTGATCGCAATCGCGGCAGCGAGGTTGTACCTTGCTGCGGGTGCGTTGGCACCGGCTCTATGCCCTTCTATCCTTAATAATGAGCACCGCCATTATGCCAGTCGCTTCACAATCAGATCGCCTTACACAGACCGAACTCGACGACCTTTCTATCAACACCATCCGTTTCCTCGCGGTCGATGCGGTACAGGCCGCCGACAGCGGGCATCCCGGCTTGCCGATGGGAGCCGCTCCGATGGCCTACCTGCTCTGGACGCGCCATTTGCGTCACAATCCAGAAGATACCCAGTGGCCGAACCGCGACCGCTTCGTGCTATCCGCCGGGCACGGCTCGATGTTGCTCTACGCGCTGCTGCACCTGACAGGCTACGACCTGCCGATGGAGGAGTTGAAAAACTTCAGGCAGTGGGGCAGCAAAACGCCGGGTCATCCCGAAAACTTCGTGACCCCCGGTGTGGAGACGACGACAGGGCCGCTGGGGCAGGGGTTCGCAAACGCGGTCGGCATGGCGATTGCCGAGCGGTTTTTGGCAGCCACCTTCAACCGTCCCAATTTTCCAATTATCGATCATCACACCTATGCCATTGTCTCCGACGGTGATCTGATGGAAGGTATTTCGCACGAGGCGGCGTCGCTGGCAGGGCACCTGGGCTTGGGCAAGCTCGTCTTTTTCTACGACGACAATCATATTTCCATCGATGGCAGCACCGATCTCGCGTTCACAGAAGACCGAGGCAAGCGTTTTGAGGCTTACGGATGGCACGTTCAGCATGTGGCAGATGGCAACGACCTTGATGCCATTGAAGCGGCCATCGAGAACGCGAAGGCGGAGACGGATCGTCCGTCTATCATCATGGTGCGCACGGTTATTGGATTTGGGAGCCCCAACAAAGCGGGTACTGCCGATGTGCATGGTTCGCCGCTGGGTGAGGATGAGGTGACGCTGACGAAGAAAAACCTGGGCTGGCCCGAAGATGCCACATTCTACGTCCCCGAGGGGGTGAGCGAGCACATGCGCGAAGCCGTAGAGCAAGGAGCCAAGCAGCAGAAAGCATGGAGCGATCTGCTCAATGACTATCGGGAAAGCTATCCCGATGCAGCGCGGCAACTCGAAGCCTGGCTCGACGGCAGGCTGACCGATGATTGGGAAGCCGCTTTGCCCACCTTCAGCGAAAAAATGGCAACACGGGCCGCCAGTGGCAAGGTGCTCGACGCCATCATCCCTGAACTCGGTAACCTCATCGGTGGCTCGGCAGACTTGACGCCCTCCAACAAGACGCGGGCGAAGGTGCAGGAGGATTTTCAGAAGGACAACCCGGAAGGCGGCTATATCCGCTTTGGGGTGCGCGAGCATGGCATGGCGGGGATCTGCAACGGGATCGCCCTGCATGGTGGCTTGCGGCCGTATTGTGGCACCTTCCTCATCTTCAGCGACTACCTGCGCCCGTCGATGCGGCTCAGCGCGCTCATGCACCAGCCCGTCATTTACGTTTTCACGCACGACTCCATCGGGCTGGGTGAGGATGGCCCGACGCATCAGGCCGTCGAACATTATATGGCGCTCCGGGCTATTCCCAACCTTCGCTTCATCCGTCCCGCTGACGCCAACGAAACCGCTGAGGCCTGGCGCGCTGCGCTGCAATGCACCAACGCGCCAACCGCGCTCGCCCTCACCCGCCAGGGCTTACCTTCGTTCGACCGGGAGAAAATGGCTCCGGCGTCGGGCCTCCAGCAAGGCGCGTACATTCTCAGCGACAGTGATGGTACGCCCGATCTGATTCTCATGGCCTCTGGCAGCGAAGTACAACTTGTAGTGGAGGCGGCAGAAACGTTGCGCGGCGAAGACGTAAACGTGCGTGTTGTCAGCATGCCGTCCTGGGAATTGTTTGAAGACCAGGACGAGGAGTACCAAGAGAAGGTGTTGCCTGCTGCCGTTACCAAGCGTGTGGCCGTAGAAGCGGGCGTGACGCTGGGCTGGGAGCGTTACGTAGGGCCGGAGGGAGCCATCATCGGCCTGGATCACTTCGGCGCTTCAGCCCCTGGGGATGTGCTGTTTGAGCAGTATGGCTTCACTGTCGAAAACGTATTAAAGCACGCCCGCACCGTGCTTGGCAAATAGGCTGTTCTGCTTATGGCTTGGCAGTGGCAACCAGCACCAGCTCCAGGTGGATGTCATCATCAACGAGGTCATTGGTCAGGCGAGAGCCGCGATACGCCACGCCCCACCGCTGCCGGTCGATGCTGAACTGGGCTGTGGCCCATACTTTTTTGTTCGAGAGGGCCGAGAAGGTGGCTGCAAACGTGACCGGGTGGGTTTGTCCGCGCAAGGTCAAGTCGCCCGTAATCTGATGGTGGGTCTCGTTTTCCTGGCTCTTCGTCAGCGTAAACTGGGCGGTGGGGTAGGTCGCTACGGCAAAGAAGTCATCATCCATTAGGTGGTTGCGCAGCCGCTTTCGAGGAATCGGGTCGCTCTTGGGAATGTCTGTCACTTCAATCGTGTTCATATCGATGACAAACGATCCTGCTGTGACAGCCGCATCTTGCACCGTGAGTGTACCTGACGCCAACCATACGATCCCTTCGTGTTTTCCCAGGCCCCAGAATTTGGTGCCTCTCCATCGAATGATAGAGCGCTCCGTATCCACATGAAGCTTGTCGCCCTCCGACAGGTTGACGGATCGGGCCGGTAGCGTCATCGGTGGATTAGAAGGAGCATTTTCAGCGCAGCCGACGAGCAGCAGGGATCCTATGAGCAGCAACCATTTCATTGGTCTGTGGGGTGTTGTTCGAGAACAATGTCGCGGGTGCCATGCCAGACGCCCTCTGCATTGCGGGTCAGCCGGATGATGCCGGAGCCACCCCGATTCTGCGCATCTCTCTGGATGTTGGCTGTCACATGCGGGTCGTCCTCGAACAGTATTTCGTCGATCCAGTATTCCCGGTGGTTGGGTTCTTTGATGGTCATGTGGAT
>DATGCC010000232.1:0-5039 GCA_035312345.1 Rhodothermales bacterium | reverse complement strand
CGGGGTAGTCTCACCCAGAGCTTCTTCAATGAAGTGGTCGAAACATTCGACGTAGCGCGAGCGGGAAGCGACGACACGTCCATTGAAAATGATGCGCGGCACGCTTCGCAAATTCATCTGACCGAAGAGGCGGTTCTCCCGCATCATGGCGCTGCGGTACTCGCCATCGCGGATGCGGCGAGCCATGTCTTCGCCATCCATCCCGATCTGGTTGGCAAACTCTTCCAGTTCGCTCATCGTGTGGCCCTGGCTGGGCTTCTGGGTCTCGAATTGGAGCGCCAGCATCTCCTTAAACTTGCCTGCTTCGGCAGCGGCCCGTAGCGCAGCCACCTGCAAATCCGACTGCGCCCCGATGATGGCAACCGGCTTGTAGACAAACCGCAAGCGTTCTTCGTATTTCTTTTCCAGCGCATTCATCACCGGGAAAACCGATTTGCAATGGGGACAGTTGGGATCGAAGTACTCATAAATGGTCAACGGCGCGTCAGGATTTCCCCGCACGGCATCGCTGTCCTGGATCAGCGCATCCAGGTTGGAAAAAGGCTGATACTCCTCATTGAAGGCACACTGTGTCTCCACATTGATGGCCCGCGCCTCTGCCACCGGCAGCTCCGGCGTGATGACGGCGCGTTCGAGCGAGCTGAAGTACGCGAAGTCGCCCAGCAGCAACAAGATCACCACCGCTACCATGCTGCCATACAGCTTCGGACTCGCCTTCGTTGTGGTTGGCACAGGCTGCTCATCTGACGAGGGGCCAAACAGATAGATCGCCTGCACGATGGTTAACAACAACACAATGCCCGCCGAGGTAAGGCACAACGCACACAACTCGCCGATGACGAACGACTGCATGTAGCTCAGGTACAACGAATAGAGGAAACCGACACCGATGATGGCCGCGCGCGCCTGTTTCAGTACCAGCCGCCGCTGTTCGCTGCCGAGGGCGATGATCGCAGAGATGCCCGCCAGCAAGGCATAAAATAGAAAGCCCCAGATTGCATTGGAGAGGCCAAAGATCTTACCCGCCTCGCTCTCCGTCACGGCCTCGCAGTCGAAGGTGGCGTTGGCGGCATTGTCACCGGGGTTGAAGCCCCAGCAGCCCTGGTCGAAGCCGCGCCCTTGCTGGATGTAGAGATGCACCGTGACGAGCACGCCGAGCAGGGCGAGCACAAAAAGCACCCGCTCCAGTGTTGGACGGTGTGCTGCAAACCGACTCTCGGGCTGCACCGGACGCCCTTTGGACCCTTTCCTTCTGGATGATTTCTTTGCCATGCCTTGTGCTGAATAGGAAGCTGTTTTGTTAAGGGTGTGCTAGAAGTTGCGGAGGACAAAACCCGTTAAAAGCGTGATCAACCGTTCTCTGCTAAAGAAGATTCGACCAACTGGGCAAAGCATGCTTCGTTGCGTGAACTCGACGAGATAAACTTGCCATTGAGCAGGACGGCAGGCACGCCTGTCATACCGATCTGGCGAACCTGCTGCATCGTTCCCATCATCCGGTCGTTGAAGGCCCCATCTTCGATCTGCTGCTCCATCTTGGCCACATCCATCCCGATCTCGCTGGCGATGCCTTTGAGTTCCTCGACCGACAGGCCACCCTGCTTCTGCATGGCGAACTGTTGGTCCAGCATCTCTTTAAACTTACCATCCTCTGCCGCCGACCACAATGCCGAAACCTGCGGCACCGACCAAGTCCATCCAGGCAAGGCCACCGGCTTGTACACCACCCGGATGCGATCTCCGTAGGAAGCCAGCGTGGCACTCATGACGGGATGCAGATGCTTGCAGTGGGGGCAGTTCGGGTCAAAATACTCGATAAGCGTGAGGTCGGCGTTCTCGTTGCCATAGACGGGATCTTCAGGATTGATCAGCGCCGCGTAATCGGTGACGGTGTCCTTGGTTTCGTCAAAGAAGCAGGTGACATCCTGGGCCCTGGGCGCGGGCTGTGCCGTGGCTTCGGTTGCTACAGGAACCGGGGATTGAGGCTCGCCCAGGGTGTTGAAATACAAAAAGTCGGCTCCGATCAGGACAAGCAGCAACGCCGCCAGTCCCCCGTAAAACATTTTATCCCGAACCATTTTCCCGGTCATCGTCTGGTGATTTCGGTAATCCGCGTGCAATATAGCAGGAATCCTATCACGAAAGGAAGCGACTTGTTTCTTCTTCACCCTTTGTTTGGGATTTGAATAGCAGCAAACGGGTAAAGAGACATGCCTGTAAACGAGTAATCACAAATCGGCCTTCATGCAACCGGCCCGCCTGAATCCCGAAGATATCTCCAAAGCGTACACCTGGATCGCGCCAATGCACGACTGGCTGGCCGTGCTGGTGGAGGCCCGTGCCCGCCGCCTGGGGCTGGTCTGGGCGAAGGTGCAGGATGGCGAGCGTGTGCTGGAAGTTGCTGTTGGCACCGGGCTTTCGTTCTGTCACCTGCTTCGTCAGAACCCGACCGGCCACACCGATGGCATCGACCTGACACCGGCCATGCTCAAACGAGCCCGTCGCCGCGCCGAACGCACGGGGGCTTCCTCCTACCGTCTCGCGCCTGGCAATGCCTTCGACCTCGACTTTCCAGACGACACCTTCGACCTCGTGCTCAACAGCTACATGGTGGATATGGTGCCCGAGGCAGACTTCGTGCCGCTGCTGCGCGAATATAAGCGCGTGCTGAAACCCGGCGGTCGTCTGGTGATGATGAACATGACACTCGGCGAACGCTGGTACAATCAGTTCTGGGAAATGCTGTACCGCCTGCATCCGCCGCTCCTGGGTGGCTGCCGGGGCGTTCGGCTGCTGCCGTACGTGCAACAGGCTGGCTTCGTCCACACCCGGCGCGCCTCTATCAGCCAGTGGACGTTTCCTTCAGAGGTCCTCTACGGCGAAAAGTCCTACTCCTTCAGATAATTCCGCAGCGACGGGTGTTCGGCCACGCGCACAAGAATGGTATCTGCTTCGATGGTTTCGACGTCGAGGCGCGCATTGCGCAGGCCGTCTTCGAGGATGGTGGCGGCATCCTCCGTTTGCTGCTTGAGGATAAAAACGCGGGCAAGTTGATAGTGGGCCGCTGCATTGTCAGGATCTGCTGCTACAGCGATGCGGGCGAAGGCCTCAGCTTCGTCTAGCTTGCCCAACAGCACAGCATTCCAGGAAAGCTGAACGTGTAAGATCGGATCGTCAGTGACGAGTTCGGCGGCCTTGTTGAGGGCGCGTTCCGCCAACTCATCATCGCCACTGCGGCGAGCTGCTTCGCACAGAATGAGGTGGGCCTCGGCATCGGAATCCTGAAACCGTACGGCCTGCCGCGCATCGCCCAACGCCTCGCGGCTCCGATCCATCGACAGCAACACACGGGCACGTAGTTTAAGCGCCTCCACGTCGTTGGGCAACGCCCTCAGCACCCGATCTACACGGGCTTTGGCTTCCAGCATGCTGGCTCCGCTACGCCATGCGGTCTCGGCCCGATGAAACTGCACATTCAGCTCCGGCGAGCGGACAGGTTGTGCCTGCACGGACGGCACCACCACGCCCATCAACAGCACGACGACAAATAGCCTGTTCCAGATCCTACGCATGGGTGCTACAGCTTTGGGTTATTGAGGTCCATAAAACGCACCCTCATAAACCGAATGATCATAGGAATATCGGCCATGAAAGCAGATGCATAACCATGAACAAGAATCATTCCACGCTATATTTTTGTAGGTGTGAGCATGTACTTCACAATATAGCGTATAGTTTTCCCAACGGAACAGCCTTTCGATGTCCCCTGAGCGAGCCACTTTACTTCCCCTGGCCGAGACCCTCCCCCAGCATCTCCACACGCGACGATTGGGCCGTTCGCTTCGGACCTATGATGTAATCGATTCAACCAATCCCACGGCAACGCGTTGGGCCCATGAGGGCGCTCCGCACGGCAGCCTGGTGATCGCCGAGCAACAGACAGCAGGGCGAGGTCGCCAGGGCCGCACCTGGCACGCTGCCACCGGACAGAACCTTTTGTTTTCACTCGTGCTTCGTCCCGATCTGCCACCAACCCACTTCAACCTGATCACGCTGGCAGCCAGTGTAGCGGTGGCCGAGACGATTGCATCGCTCGGAGCTCCTTTTTTCCCGCAAATCAAGTGGCCCAACGACATCTTGCTAGATAGTCAGAAATGCTGTGGGATGCTTCTCGAATCGTCGCTTGCCAGCGAACGAGACGCTGTTGTTGTGCTCGGCATCGGGTTGAACGTAAACCAGCGCGATTTCCCAGACGAATTGGATGCAACGGCAACATCGCTCTGCCTGCAAACGGGCCGTCCCCTCCAGCGTGCGCCCCTCCTTGCCAGCTTGCTAACCCATCTCGAAAACGACCTCGACAGCCTGGCAGATGATCAAGGAGCCGCCGTCCGCCAGGCCTACACCAAGCGGCTCGCCGGGCTTGGCAAGTTCATCACGCTTCGCTTCGCCGGACGAACGGACACCGTAACGGGCAGGCTCCTCGGCATTGATGACCTGGGCGCGCTCCGCCTCGAAACGGCTGAGGGTATCCAGCTTTTCCATGCGGGTGAAGTAACAACGCACGCTCTTTGAGGCCCTGAATCTATGTGGCTCGTCCTTGACATTGGCAATAGCGCTGCTAAAGGCGGTTTCTTCAGCAACGGCCAAGTGCATGCGCCTTTTCGGATCAAACTCAATCGCACAGCCACTCAGGATGCCTGGTCCGCGGCCCTCGCGCCGCACCTGAATGACCAAGCGGTCACCCACATCGGCATAGCTTCCGTCGTGCCAGAGACGACGGCGCGGCTGTGCTCCCTGTTTGAAGACCGAAGCCTACCTGTCGATGTGATTCACCATCAGATGCGGTTGCCTTTCGATCTGGCCTATGAGACGCCGCACACGCTGGGCACCGATCGCCTTGCCGCTGCCGCTGCCGCCTGGATCCGCTATGGCCTTGCCGACCCGAACGCCCCTCGGGCCGTGGTAGCACTGGACGCAGGCACAGCCGTGACGTATGAAGTGGTCGATTCATCAGGCACCTTTCTCGGTGGAATTATTGG
>DATGCC010000231.1:0-2921 GCA_035312345.1 Rhodothermales bacterium | reverse complement strand
AGGTGCAAAACCCACAGCTCCACGTCTCAAAACCCAAGTTTTTTATTTGATGAAACAATACCGATGCTGTTTCTGACAGTTCTTCGCTCTTTTGCATTGCCATGGTTCGGCTACGCACGCGTTCCAGTGCTGCTTCGATCTGCGCCTCCCGTGCCTGCTCTTCCGCCTTCTTCAGGTCCAGATACCGCCGATAGGTCAGGGCGAAGACGGCTGCGAACCGATTGAATATCTGGATGGATTCCTCTGGCAGCGGATGCTCTATAAACGCGAAAAGCGCCCCTTCTGGAAAAAAGAAGGTATAACAGAACTGTCTTTGTGAGGGCTGTCGCTGTTCAGGCAGCGGGTACGCCGTCTCGCGTGCAATGGCCTGATAATACGCCTGCATATCCTCACCAACCAGTTCGTACACGTAATACGGCTGCTGCGCTTTCCAGGCCTCGAGCACGCCTTCGAGCAAGGGATGAATCGTCGTGTCTATCCGGCCTACAATCCGAACGTCCTTGCCCTCCGAAGTAGCTGTCGCGGTCCAGGTGTCCATGTGCCGGGTTTCGCGAATGATAATGATGCCACAGCGTAGCGTGACGATGCCCAGCCGTTCCAGTTCGGCGAAGACGATGGCCGTGGCATCGGAGAGGTCGTCGCTGCTATGCATGCCCATGGCCCTGGCCCGCACACGCTCCAGCGAGGCTTCGATCTGCGCCTCGCGGGCCTGCGCTTCAGCCTGCTCCAGGTCGAGGTACCGGGTGTACGTCTGGTCGAACACCTTGGCTACGCGACGCAGGATTGCCGTGCTCTCGTCCGACAGCGGCTCGAGGCTGGCGGCGTGCAACGCGCCGAAGTTGGTGAACGAGGCCGTAAGCAGAACCCGGTCGGGGGCTGCCATCCCGGCCTTCACGTCATCAGGGAGCCGCACCAACTCCGTCTCAGTAAAGAGCACCTCGTCCCAGGTCGTCTTCAGGTCACCGTGCAGGTCGTACACCCACAGCGTCTCCTGCCGGTCCCAGGCGGACAGGAACGCGTCGTACGACGGGTGGTCGTGGTACGGGATGAAGTAGCTGTCCGGCTCGTCACGGCGCTCCGCATTCGCCATCCAGATGCGTGCGCTCCGCGTCCCCGGGTCGATGACCCAGATGATGCACCGGGTGAGGACGAGGTCGAGGTGCGTCAGTTCGCTGAAAATCCGGCCGATCACGTCGGAGAGGTCGTCGCTCGATTGCATCGCCATCGTGCGGGCGCGGAGACGTTCGAGCGCCGCCTCGATCTCGGCCTCGCGGGCACGCGCTTCGGCCTGCGCTATATCTACATACCGCTGATAGGCCAGATCGAAGGTTTTGGCGAAGCGCACCAGCACGTCTTTCGCCTCCTGGCTCGGCTCCGTCTCGCCCCAGAGCGAGTAGCCGATCTCGCCGTGCGACGTGCGGGCCTGTACGAACGTCCACCCGTCGTTTTCGCGGATCATCTCCTCGGTGATGGCTTCTGGGTCCACCTCGTGGAACTTGCCTTTCGTGACCATGTGGTGCAAGTACTGACAGGCGGCGTCGGCGTCGAACATGAACACGCCGATCTTCTCATCGCCGCGTTCCCACGCCGCTAACGCGGGGTTGCTGGCGAAGTCGCGGGGCAGTTCCATGATGGCCGCGAGCTTCTGGCCGTCGATGCCGGTCAACGCTTTGTGGTAGCTCTCGGGCGTGTAGCGCGTGTGCCAGAACGCCCCACAGGGCAAACCGAGGCCCGAATACTCCTGGTGGATCTTGAAGATTACCTCCAGCAGTTCGTCGGAGGAGTGCATCGCCATCGCCCGCGCCCGCACCCGCTCCAGGGCCACTTCGATCTCGGCCTCGCGCGCGTTGGCCTCGGCCTGCTTCAGATCCAGGAAGCGCGTGTACGTCTGCTCGAAGACACGGGCGAAGCGCTGGAGGATCACATACTCATCCTCGCCGATGGGCTCGTATGTGCTGGCGTTGATCACCCCATATCTGTACGAGACGAAGTTCATCAACAGGCGTTTGGGCATCTGTTCGCCTGCGGGGTACCCCCAGCCATGCTGCGTGATATGGGCGACGAACTCCTGCAACGTGTTGCCCTCACACGAGAGAGAGAAATGGGATTTTCCTGCTCGCCATCCCGCGACCACCTCGCGAATCACAGCGTTCTCCTCCATGGGCACCATCACCCGGCGTATGCTTCCGCCTTCCGTCGTGGCCGATGCCCAGAACGACATCGTGTTGGCCTCGGTATCCATGACGCCAATCGAAATGCGCCGTATCGACGGGAACGCCAACCCCTGGAACTGCTCGAATGTCACGCTCGCTACTTCGGCGATTTCATCGCTGTGATGCATCGCCATCGTGCGGCTGCGGACCCGCTCCAGCGCCGCCTCTATCTGCGCTTCGCGCGCCTGCGCCTCCGCACGCCGCAGGTCGAGGAAGCGCGTGTACGCCCGCTCGAACTCGACAGCGAAGCGCCGGAGGATGTCCCGCTCGAACTCGGTGGGCTCCCGGCGGATGTTGATGCCGAAGCACCCGTACTGCATATACCCCTCGGCGTAGTAAATTCCGTCAGGGAAACGCCCTGATCTCAGGTGCTCGGCTTCTCTGAGCAGTTCCTCCCATGTGGCAAAAAAGTGCTCGACATCGGCAGGCGAGATGAAGTCAACGTGAATGGGATCGTCGCTGGCCCAGGCGGCAAAGCACGCCGCCGTGTAGGGCTCCTCCTTGTCCAGGTCATACGTGATGGCTTTGCTGCGGTGTACAGGCGCGCCGTCCTCGTCTTCTGTCCACGTCGCCCAGAACTGGTGCTTCCCGGCGGCCTCGTCAGGCAGCCACACGTAGGAGAACTCTGTGGGAACGCCGAGGGCCTGTAGCTGCTCATGAAAGACGGCGGACGTGGCAACGAGCTCGCTCGAATGCTGCATGAGCATG
>DATGCC010000230.1:0-4775 GCA_035312345.1 Rhodothermales bacterium | reverse complement strand
TATGTCTACATCGCCCTGCCCCTGATAGCGGCGGCGCGCATCGAAGACTTGCTCAATGCCTTCTCGACCCGCCTCGTCCACGTCTGCCTCGTCCCAGATTTGCTGCAATTCGACATCATCAACAGCCGCGTAACGGATCTGGATGGCCTGCCTGTTATCCACCTCATCGACGAAGCGCCCATCGAGTTTCGACGGGTCGTGAAGCGGGCGATGGATATTGTATTCTCAGCCCTGTTCCTGCTTGTGATTTCGCCGCTGATGGGAGCCATCGCCATCGCGGTGAAGCTATCGTCGCCGGGGCCGGTGTTTTACCGGCAGGAGCGCATGAGCCTCAACGGGCAGACGTTCGAGATGCTCAAGTTCAGATCTATGCCGGTCAACGTAGAGTCGAAGACGGGGGCCGTGTGGGCTCAAGCCGGAGAGGACCGTGCCACATCGGTCGGTAAGTTTCTGCGCCGCACCTCGCTCGACGAGCTGCCTCAATTTATCAATGTGCTCAAGGGCGATATGTCGGTTGTTGGTCCGCGCCCGGAGCGGCCCGTGTTCATTCACCAGTTCAAAGGGCAGGTGCCACGCTACATGCTGCGCCATAAGGTGAAAGCGGGGATTACGGGTTGGGCGCAAGTCAATGGTTGGCGCGGCGACACTTCCATCGAAAAACGCATCCAGTACGACCTTTATTACATCCAGAACTGGTCGCTCCTGCTCGATATTAAGATTATGCTGATGACGGCCTGGAAGGGCTTTGTCCACAAGAATGCCTATTAGGTGTAGGGTAATCGAGAGAAGCAGTTTGAATAGAAAAAGGGGCTGGCATAGATAAGACCTAAATCATTAGGTTGATCTATGCAACTAAGACGCTGCAAACTGCCCCGCTCTACCCAGCGACGACTCATCGAACACTTCGTCGCACCGGCCCGAACCGCTGCCGAACTCGTCGGCGTTAACCGCAACACTGCCACACTCTACTACCACAAACTCCGTAAAACCATCGCCCAGCACATCGAAGAGGATAACCCCTTCGACGGCGAAGTCGAGATCGACGAAAGCTACTTTAGAGAGGTTGCTGCTAGGAAGGGAAAACGAGGCCGTGGGGCTGCTGGCAAAGTCCCAGTCTTCGGCATCTTGAAGCGGGGTGGTCGGCGCTACACGGTGATGGTTCCTGATGCTAAGCGGGCCACACTCATGCCGATCATCACACTCATGCCGATCATCGAGGAGCGCGTCGAGCCGGACTCGGTGGTCTGCACCGACAGCTTCAGGAGCTACGACACGCTGGATGTGGCGGGTGGTTCTCCAATGGTCGAGGTCAACACATCAACGGGAGAACTTTTGGAACCAGGCCAAGCGGCACCTGCGTCGGTACAATGGCATCCCGAAGTCGCATTTTGGCTTGTTTTTGAAGGAATGTGAGTGGCGTTTCAACTACGGCTCGCCGAGTGAGTTAGTTGATACACGGCTCGAATGGCACTCTATCTAATCCTTATCTATGCCAGCCCCATCATTTTTTCTATGGGTGCAATCCTGGGAGGGGTTGAACGATTTTTTGTCGAGTTTATTCGCTTGAATCCTTCAATTATTTGGGGACTTACGAAACACAAATATTCAGTTTATTAATCATTGGCATTGGTTTTTTCACTGGTTTCATGATATGGCATGAAGGTGTCACATAACTTTGCATAAAGCGTGTCCAAGTAGTAGTTTTTTGCCGCGGCTCTTCTCAGAAGAAGGATCCTTCCTATATGCGGAACACCCGGCGGTCTGCGTTTTAACAGCCTTCCTATTTCATCTTTGCACGAAGCTACACGGCTATGTCTGCTGTCGAACACGTTCGCTTTCTGAATCCGTCCTTTAAAAAAGCCCTCATCCTCGAAAATCCTGACTCCAGCCTTGATGCCTATTTACGCGATCAAGGCATTGAGCCGGAGCGTCTGCCTGAGACCGCTACACAGGATACCGACTTTGTCGTCGAGCGGCTGCGGGAGGGGCAGCACGATCTGCTTTTCAAGCGGAGCCGCTTTCCGGTAGACGAACGGATCATTCAGGCATCAGACAAGCTGGCCGCCGTGATGCTCTGCTGCATCGGCGATGACTCGGTGGACAAGGAGGCCTGCGCACGGGCGGGGGTGCTGGTGATGAACGACCCCGTCAGCAACGGGCGCTCCGTGGCCGAGATGGTCTTCGGTGAGATGATCTGCATGGCGCGGCGCATTTTTTACTCGCACGATGCCAGCCGCCAGCATGTATGGACCAAAGACAACCGGCAGCGCTACGAGATCAAAGGCAAGGCCATTTCGATCATTGGGCTGGGCAACATCGGCAAGCAGGTGGCGCAGATGGCCGAAAGCTTTGGTATGGAAGTCTACTTTTATGACAATGCCGAAGTGGCCCGCGAAGTAGGGAAGGCGCTGGGGTGGACGCTCTGCAAGAACCTGACGGAGGCTTTTCGTAAAGCGGACTTCGTTACTCTGCACCTCTCCGCCGAAGACAGCCGGGGCCATTCCAACCGCCGCCTGCTTACCTACGACCATTTTGCACAACTCGGAGCCGAGCGTGGCGACAACAGCCCCCGCGGGTTCATCAATGCAGCGCGCGGCTTTCTGTATGATCCAGAAGACTTGAAACGAGCGGTGCAGGAAGGCGCGGTGCGGCACGCCGCTGTGGATGTATTTCCCGAAGAACCTGGCAGCAAGGAAGACGACTGGGAGAATCCCTACGCCGGGATCTCGGAGATCGTCTCGACGCCACACATTGGCGCAGCGACGCAGGAGGCCCAGCCCCGTATTGCCTCGTATGTAGCCGGCACCACACGCCTGTTCAACCAGCAGGGCACCGTGCGCGACACCGTCTTCGCGCCGCGTCAGGTCATTGGCGTCGATGCCGACCCGCCGTACTGGGCGCTCACCGTCGTACACAGCGATGCGCGGGGTACCAAGAAAGCTATCGACGACAGTATCTTCGACGCAGGAGCCAGCAACATCCAGTCCAGCCACCGCGACTTTCGCAAGCTCGGCATTGCTTATGACGTAAGCGCCATCGACCAGCCGCTCGACAAGGCACACCTCCACGCGATGATCGAAGAGGCCCGCTCACTCTCCGGCGACTCTACGGCCATCCGTGCCATCCGGCAGTTCTACGTGGGGGATGAGGGTTGATGGCTACAGGTTTACGGTTTCTGGTTCATGGTTGTCCTGCCATAAATCACCTGCCAACCAGCAACTAGCAACCAGAATCACGGGAAAATACCCATCTCCAGGTACGACTTGGCGACTTTGTTGATGGAACTGATGAACGCCGCCGTGCGCAGGTCCACATCGTGCTTTTTGCGCTCCTCGTGGATCTCATTGTAGGCGTAGATCATCGTCTCTTCGAGACCGGAGTTGACGAGGTCTTCTTCACTCGCTCCATGGACCGTCTGGTCGAAGATATGACGGGGGAACTGTCGCCCAGAGAGGTTTTCCACGGCTCGCATGATGCGCTCTGCACTGCTTTCTTCGAAGCGCTTGCTCATGCGTCCAAAGCGTACATGCGAGAGGTTACGTAGCCACTCGAAGTACGACACCGTCACGCCGCCCGCGTTGATGTACACGTCGGGAATGATGAGCACCCCTTTCTCGTTGAGGATGCTATCAGCGTCGGCAGTGACGGGGCCGTTGGCGGCTTCCGCGACGATCTTGGCCTGGATCCGCGGCGCATTGTCGCGGCGGATCTGGCCTTCGAGCGCAGCAGGCACCAGGATGTCGCAGTCCAGTTCGAGCGCCTCCGCCGAGTTGGGGATGTTCGTCGCGCCGGGGAAGTCGAGGATGGAGCCCGTGCTGCGGCGGTGTTTCAGCACCGCTTCGATGTCCAGGCCGTCCGGGTTGTGAATCGCGCCCTCATATTCGGCCAGTGCCACCAGCACGCCGCCGCCTTCCTGAATGAACTTGGCGGCATGATAGCCCACATTACCCAGCCCCTGGATGATAACCCGTTTGCCTTCAAGGCCGGGTGTCAGGCCCAACTCCTGCATGTCTTCGGCGATGTCGCACGCTTCGCGGATGCCGAAGTAGACGCCGCGCCCTGTGGCCTCGGTGCGGCCCCGCACCCCGCCCTGGCCGACTGGTTTGCCCGTCACGCAGGCCAGCGCATCCAGCGGGTTGTCGCTGAAGGAGTTGTAGGTGTCGAGGATCCAGGCCATCTCGTGGGGACCGGTGCCGTAGTCGGGAGCCGGGACATCCACGCCGGGGCCAATGAAGTTTTTGCGGATGAGTTCGTAGGTGTAGCGGCGCGTGATGCGTTCAAGTTCGGCCTCCGAAAAATCATTGCGGTTGATTTTAATACCGCCTTTAGCCCCCCCGAAGGGCACATCCACGATGGCACACTTGTAGGTCATCAGCGCAGCCAGCGCCATCACCTCGTCTTCGTTGACGTTGTCGGCGTAGCGGATGCCGCCTTTGGTGGGTTGCTTGTGCTGGCTGTGCTCGGCCCGGAACGCACGGATCACCGTGATGGAGCCGTCGTCGCGCTTGAGTGGGAATTCGATGTGGTAGACGCTGTTGCAGATCTTGATCTGGTCCAGCAAACCGGCCGGGTGGTCGGTGTGGATGGCCGCTTTGTCGAACATGCGATTGACCTGCTCGAAAAACTTGACATGGGCCACCGCACCATCGGTTTTGACGGGGGTTTCGGTTGACATATTCAGACGGAGATAGGGTTAGAACAAAGGGTAGTGCTCTTGAAGGGATTGATAGCGATGGCTACCGAATCGTAAAACGTATTGCGTAAAACGTAAAGAG
>DATGCC010000229.1:0-2094 GCA_035312345.1 Rhodothermales bacterium | reverse complement strand
GGTGTTTGCCTGTTGTGGCGGTAGAGCCGTTGCATGCAACGGCTCTACCGCCACAACAGGCAAACACCAAAATCCTGCTTGCTACCGTCAAGGGCGACGTACACGACATTGGCAAAAACATCGTCGGCGTGGTGTTGCAATGCAACGGCTACGAAGTCATCGACCTCGGCGTCATGGTACCGTCGGCGACAATTCTGGACGAGGCGCACAAGCACAACGTGGACATTATCGGCCTGAGCGGGCTGATCACGCCGTCTTTGGACGAGATGGTCCACATGGCGAAGGAGATGCAGCGCGAGGGTTTCACGCTGCCGCTGCTCATCGGTGGGGCGACGACGTCGAAGGTGCATACCGCCGTCAAGGTCGAGCCGCATTACAGCGGTCCCGTTGTGCATGTGCTGGATGCGTCGCGCAGCGTGGCGGTTGTCAGCAACCTGATGTCGGACGACGGACGCGACAGGTTCATCCGCGAGGTCGCCGCCGACTACGAGCAGGTCCGCACGGCCCACGCCAACCGGCAGGCAAGCAAGACCTATCTTTCCCTCGACGACGCCCGCGCCAACCGCTTCACCTGTGACTGGTCCGCCGCGCCGATCACGAAGCCGAACGTGCTCGGCGTGCAGGTCTTCGACGACTATCCGCTTGCCGAACTCCGTGACTACATCGACTGGACGCCGTTTTTCATTGCGTGGGAACTGAAAGGCAAGTACCCGCAGATCTTCAACAAGCCGGATGTAGGCGGCGAGGCGAAAAAGCTCTACGATGACGCCAACCGCCTGCTCGACCGCATCATCGACGAAAAGCTGCTGACGGCTCGCGGCGTTGTGGGCCTCTGGCCTGCCAACAGTACGGGCGACGACCTCGAATGCTACACCGACGACACGCGCAGCGAGGTGCGGGCCGTGCTGCACACACTTCGGCAGCAGGCACAGAAAACGCCCGGCCATCCTAACCGCGCCCTTGCTGACTTCGTCGCGCCAAAAGACAGCGGTGTGGCGGATTACGTCGGTGCGTTTGCGGTGACGGCAGGCGTGGGGCTGGATGAGTTGGTTGCGGAGTTTGAAGCCGACCACGACGACTACCACGCCATCCTCGCCAAAGCCCTCGCCGACCGCCTCGCCGAAGCCTTTGCCGAGCGCCTGCACGAGCGCGTCCGCCGCGACCTCTGGGGCTACGCACCCGACGAAGACCTGTCCAACGCGGATCTCATCTCCGAGACCTATCGCGGCATCCGTCCGGCCCCCGGCTACCCGGCCTGCCCGGACCACACCGAAAAGCCGCTGCTCTGGGACCTGATGGATGTGGAAGCCGCCACCGGCATCGTCCTTACCGAGCACCTCGCCATGTACCCGACGGCGGCGGTCTGCGGCGTCTACTTCGCCCACCCGGACGCCGCCTACTTCGACGCCGGTCACTTCACCCGTGATCAGGTTGCCGACTACGCCGCACGCAAGGGCCTGCCCCTCGCCGAGATGGAGCGTTGGCTCAGTCCCCGCCTCGCCTACGAGCCAGAGGCTGAGCGCGTCGAGGCGGTGTAATCGCGATTTGTCCGCACAGCAGCGTTTTCCCATTAAGGGGTGAAGGCGCAGGGGAGACGCGCTCGCTTTCTATACCGACCCGCATGTCGTACTTTCTTGCTGATAGCCGAGCAGCAGCAGACGAACGACCTTTCTCATCTCTACTCTCCGAAACCCATGCAAGAGCAAGCCACGGATGTACCCACCCATACGAACGGCGCGACAAGCATCGCAGAGGAGGTGAGGGCGGGGCAGAAGGCTTTTCTCTGGCCCTGCGTAGCCTCCTTTTACAAAGAGCCGCTCGTCGTGGTCGAAGCCAGCGGGATGGAGGTGGTGGATGCGGAAGGGCGTTGCTACCTCGACTTCTTCGCTGGTATCCTCACCACCGGTATCGGACACTGCCACCCGGAGGTCGTGCGCCGGGTACAGGAGCAGGTGGCGCGGCTCGGGCATACCTCTACGCTGTATCAGACCGAGAACCAGGTTCGCGTAGCGGAGCGCCTCGCCGGTATCGCGCCGGGGCCGTTACGCCAGACCTTCTTTACGAACAGTGGGAGCGAAGCGGTGGAGACGGCGA
>DATGCC010000228.1:0-4635 GCA_035312345.1 Rhodothermales bacterium | reverse complement strand
GGAAGACCTGAGCCTGTTTCTCGTCGGCAACCACGCCCAGACCAACACCCTGATTGTTATCAAAGGGGTTGACGAGCTTCTGTTCACCTGGGAGCTCACAGGCGCACCGATAGCAACGCATTGGGATGAGGGTCGGCTCTTTATCTTGCAGATTGGGCAGAGCATGGCCCCGACGGACATCGCCGATGGTTCGCTGCAGGTGGTCGAAGGTCCCGATGCCCCCGTGCGTCCCCTGATCACTGGTCTCAAACGACCGGTCGATATGAATTTCGGGGATCTAAACGGGGACGGGCGGCAAGATATTGTCATTTGCGAATTCGGCAACCAGACTGGCTTTCTCTCCTGGTACGAAGCTACCGGCAATGGGACGTACGTGCGGCATGTGCTGAGCAACCAGCCCGGAGCGGCAAACGCAGAGATAGTGGACCTGAATGGAGATGGCCTCCTGGATATCGGCGCGCTGATGGGCCAGGGGGATGAAGGCATCGACTTCTACATCAACGACGGCGAAGGTCGTTTCACAGCGCGACGGGTCCTTCGATTTCCACCGGTCTATGGGTCCAACCACGTCGAATTCGTCGATTTCAATGGGGACGGCCTTCTGGATATCCTTTACGCCAACGGAGACAACGGAGACATCACACCCATCCCGAAGCATTACCACGGCGTCCGGATCTTCCTGGGCAGTCCTGACGGCTCGTTCGAGGAACGCTTCTTCTTTCCGATGCACGGTGCCGTCTCGGCAAAAGCCGCCGATTTCGATCAGGATGGAGACCTCGATATCGCGGCGATCTCCTACTTCCCTGATTATGCGCACACCCCCGAAGAGAGCTTCGTGCTACTGCAAAACAGCGGCGACCTCACGTTTGACGCCTACACCTTTGAGAATTCCTATCGGGGTCGCTGGTTAAGGATGGATGTCGGCGACATGGACGGCGATCAGGATCCAGATATATTGCTGGGATCCAACATCAGCTTCGCCCCCCAGGGCAACCAGGATGACCTCTTCAAAAAATGGCTCCAAGAGGCTCCGTCCGTCCTTATTCTTGAAAACAAGTGATGCAGTAGTGCTTACTGCTGATCCGATGCCGGGTGCACGTTCAAAATGATGCGTCGGTAAGATGTCAGGCTGGGCTCGCCGTCATCCTCTACAGCCAGTATGATGTGGGTCTCGCCAGGGATGTTCGGCAGCACGGTAGTCTGTGGCGTGTGTACCTCCGTGATGGTCGCGCGTGGACCTAAGGGAACGATCTTTTGCGCGCCTTCTTCTCCCTCAATCTGCGCAGTCATACGAAAGGCATTTCCCGTCTGCGCCTCGGGATACACAAACCAGGTATACGTCAACGCATCGCCATCTGGATCGTGCGTGCCCGCTGCATCCAGAACAACAGGGGTATCAACTTCAGCGTCGATCCTAATAGGCTCTTTCTCCTCTTGGCCGTTGACGACGACAATCGGATTATGATTAGCATCGGCAACGTCTGACACCGTCCAGTCCATTCGAGCAGCAAAGTCATGCTGGAATGCCTCGCGCCACCGCCAGATCGTCGCCTGGTCGGAGGTGTAGGGCTGCCCATCGCTCCCGACGACGCGGTCCCGTGACTTCGGTGCGCCGGGAAAGGCATCCCCGCCCTGGGTCCAGAAGGGGCGCGTCTCGCCGGAGGGCGTCCGATACACGTAGCGCCCGCCCCATCCCCCCCAGCCTGGATGCCGGTGGCTGGCGAGGCCGTTGGTGATCAGGTTGAGGAACGACGGGGTATCGCCTTCCATGATGAAAAGGTACCTCGGATATGCCTTGCCCAGCGACCCCTTGCTGCGGATGTGCTCGTCTAGCCACTCGTTCGTGACGGTGGTGAAGTCGGCTCCAGGCGCGTTCTCGTAGAAGCGATCTCCGGCGATGCCCGTCCACGTAGCCGCATAATACTCGCTCCCATCAGGCGACGACGGATGCGCGATGTAGAACAGGTCTGGAAACTCTTGCCGAATCCAAGGACCAGCGTCGTCCTGGTCAGAAATCGAGTAAACCCGAAGTTTGGATACGAACGCGTCCAGTTCTTCCGGGGATCGTGTGGCGCGTACCTGCCAGAGCGCCTGTGCGAGTGTGTTCGCGCCGCCCCACACCGTCACCCACAGCGGGCGCGGATCGTCCCGGTCGGCCGCATGGATAAGTAGCTCTGCCCCCGGCGACAGCTTGCCCTCGCCGACCGCAGCCATGCCATACGCGGGCTGCCCGGATGCCACTAAGGCCTTCAATGCAGCTGCTGTCGGGAAGCCGTCTGCGTGCTGGCTCAGCATGGGCTGCACGGGCCCGTACGCCTCGATCACCTGCATCATAATGTCGGGCCGCACCGTCTCCCGCTGCCACGTAGAGGTCGTCGCCACGAGGCCCTCTATGTCAAACTCGTTGGCATACACCAGGAACCGGGTGAGCGACATCTGATCATCTGGCTCGTTGCCGATGTCGCTCAGCACCAGCACACGCGGCTTGCCCGGCAGGCTATCCACCATCGCCGCGGGCGACGGCTGTGTGTAGGCGGGGGCGGCGTCAAATGCACTTGCCATGAGAATCACCAGGACTAGAAGCGCACGCGAAAAGAATCGGAAGGATGTGTTCATACGTTGTTTGTGTTGTGATCCGCTTCGACGGTTTGGAGGCTTGCTACCTATTCAAGTTCCAACGCTACGATGGACATCGGCGGCAACGTGATTGTCAACCGCGCATCCTCCAGCCGAGCCCCGTCGAAGGGTACCGGCGCTACCGTGTCGGGATGCTCGAAGGTATTATGGGCGTTCATTGCCTCTGCCGTCAGGATACGCCCGGAGACCTGCGTGAAGGCTTGCCCCCGCAGCGACGCATCCACCGTGCGGCCCTGGTTCGGGTCCATGTTCGCGATGGTCAGCAGCACCCGCCCGTCCTTCCTGGAAGCCGATGCACTCAGCGCCGGGATGGTCGGCTCGCCGTGCGTGTACGTGCCTGCCTCCAGCGTGAGCGGCAACAGTTCGGCATCCTGATGGCCCTTGTACATCTCGAAGACGTGGTACGTCGGGGTCAGAATAAAGCCGTCACCGTCCCGCTCCGTCAAAATCATCGCTTGGAGCACGTTGATCGTCTGGGCAATGTTCGCCATCCTGATGCGGTCGGCGTGGCGATTGAAAATGTTGAGCGAGAGGGCAGCTACGAAAGCATCACGGAGGGTGTTCTGCTGATAGAGAAAGCCCGGCTCAGAGCCCGGCTCAGGCTGGTGCCACATACCCCACTCGCCGACGATGAGCCAGACGCGGTTGTCGGGGTCGTATTGGTCCATGATGGCCGAGACCTGCTTGATGTGGTCTTCTACCTCCATGGCTTTGTCGAACGCCGCAAGCCACTGGGCCTCGGTGAACTCGGTGGCAAGGGTCCTGCCCGACCACCCCCCGGGAACGGTGTAATAATGCATGTCGAGCCCGTCGATCATGCGCCCCGCCTCGCGCATGACGGTCTCGGTCCACTCAGGCAGGTTGTCGGGAAGCGTTGCGTCCGGGCCGGTCGCAATGCGGAACGGGCGCACATCACCGTAGCGGTGCAGGAAAGTGGCAAAGCGCTTGTAGAGATCACTGTAGTACGCCGGTGTCATGTTGCCCCCACAGCCCCAGCTTTCGTTGCCCACCCCCCAGAATCGCACGTTCCACGGCTCCGGGTGGCCGTTTTCGGCGCGCCGGTCCGCCATCGGGCTCGGGCCGGGATGATTCATGTACTCCCACCACTGCGCCATCTCCTGCACGGTGCCACTGCCAACGTTGCCCACGACAATCGGCTCGGCACCGAGCGCCTCAACAAGCGCCATGAACTCGTGCGTGCCGAAGCTGTTATCCTCGGTGACGCCACCCCAGATGGTGTTAACGATGGTCGGGCGCTCCTCACGCGGGCCGATACCATCTTGCCAGTGGTAATAGTCCGCGAAGCAGCCACCGGGCCACCGCACGTTCGGTGGATTGATGCGGCGCAACGCCTCAATGACGGGCTGGTTGAGTTGCCACTGACCGTCGTCACCCTTCACCCAGAAGCCGCCGTAAATGTCGCGCCCGAGGTGCTCGGCGAAGTGACCGTAGATGTGGCGGTTGATGGTCGCCTGCGGCGTATCGGCATGGAGGATCAGACGATGCGGGTCGTCCGGGCTCTGGGCAAAGGTTACACTGGTCATCAGAAACAGGACAAATGTAAGCAGGGTGGCCGTGCGTCGTACCATGGTGGGTAAGGGGATTATCTCATGAAGAGCACGAGGTCTACGGTTTCTGCCATCATCCGATGCCCCGTCTCATTCGGGTGCAGATGATCGCCCGTGTCGGCAGCCGGGAGCAGGTGCGTCGGGTTTTCGGGATCGCGCAGCGCAGCGTCCAGATCGATTACCGCGTCGAACGCCCCGCTTGTCCGGATCCATTCGTTCACCGTTTGCCGTGCGGCTTCATGCTCCGGGGAATCATAGAAGGAGCCGCCAAATGGAAGGATGGTTGCGCCAAAGACCTGGATGTCTTGGGCGTGTGCCCGCTCGATCATCGTCTCATAAGCAGCGATCAACTCCTGCGCCACCAGGGCCGAGCTATCTGCGTCGCTGGTGCCGATGTCGTTCACGCCCTCCAGCACAATCAGCCAGCGTG
>DATGCC010000227.1:0-3221 GCA_035312345.1 Rhodothermales bacterium | reverse complement strand
AGGAAATCCTCCAACTCGATGTAGATCAGGACGTGGTTCGGGCCTTCGTCTTTATGGTAGATGTCGCCACGCTCACGGAGTAACGTCTCCATGTGCTCGCGCGACTTCATTTCTTCGATGGGGAAGTACTGATTGAGCTTGTCATACCAGTGCATAGGTTCAGCCTTGTGTCTGGAGAGAACCCATCCTAAAGGGGGCTGCCGTCAATTGTTCGGCGCAGAATGGTTCTTGACACAAGCTTCGTCTCGCAGTCGCCTATTCCACTGTCAGCCGTCCGCTCAGGCGTAGCAGTTCTGTTTCGGCACGCTTGGCTTCAAACTGGGCGATAAGCAGGCGGCTTTGGGCTTGCGTGAGCGTCTCCTGCACTTCGCGCAACTCGATAGAAGTGGTAGTGCCAAGCCGGAAGCGTTCGAGGGCGATGTCCACATTTTGCCGCGCCAGCCCCAGGTTTTCGCGTTCCAGCGCAATGAGCGCGAGGCTGTTCTGGTATTCCTGATAGAAACGATTGACGTTCGTCTGTACCTGTGTCCGGGCGTCTTCGATGGCAAGCTCGGCGTTGCGGATGCGGACAGCGGCATTCTCGGCGCGGCGACGGCGGTCGAAGCCATCGAAGATGTTGAAGCCGAGCGTCGCGCCATAGGTGAAGTCGGTGCTGCGGTTGGCGAGGAGAAAGCCACTTTCAGCAGAGAGATCCGAGTAGTTGTAGCCAGCCGAAAGATCAAGCGTGGGCAGGCGCTCGGCGCGGATCTCTTTGCGTTCCAATGCTGCGACTTCGCGCTCCTGCTCGGCGGTCTGGATGACGGTGTTGCTGGCAGTGGCTTCTTCGAGCAGGGTCGCCTGTGTAATACCCATCGCTACATCAATGGAATCCACAACGGTGTAGCTGAGGTCGAGCGGGCGGACAAGCAATTGATTGAAAGCGGCTTTGGTGTTGACCAGCGTCGTCTCTTGACGCAGCAAGGCCGCACGGTCGGCATTCAGATCGAGGCGGGCCTGACGCACTTCCAGTTCCGAGGCCGAGCCGAGGTCGCGCCGCAGTTCGGCGATGCGCAACCGCTCTTCCGAAATATCGACCGCCTCTTGCAAGACATCGCGCTGCTGTTGCTGGCGGGCGATGTCATAGTAGGAAATGACAACGTCGGCGACGATCAACTCCGTCGTGTTGCGCGTGAGCAGATGTTGCTGATCGACGAGCGTTTCGAGCCGGTCGTAGGTGGCAAAGCGGCTCAGCCCGTCGAAAAGCCGCCAGCTTACCGTGGCTCCTGCCGACTTACGAGTGGTCTTTGCGCCATCTCGCTCCGTCGTGCTGCCGTCCAAAAAGGTTTGGTTGGTATTGGCGAGGGTGCCGTTGTAGGCGGCACTCAGGCCCGCCGTCGGTAGGAAACCTGCATTGCCGAGCGAGTAATTGTTTTCCACAATGGCGGTTTCATTGCGGGCCATCTGAATGGTGTAGTTGTTCTCCAGGGCCAGGTCAATCGCCTCACGCAGCGTAAGCACGTCCTGAGCCTGGACAGTAGATACGGTAAGGACGAGCAGAGCGAGAAATGTAAAGCGCGACGTGGGCATTCGGTAAAGATGGATGAAAGGAAAAGGGAAAAGGAATGTAGAATATCGAACATGGATTGTTGATTGTGGAAGGAGTAGTCTTTCACTTCAACATGCTAAAACCCATGTTCATCACTCGACACTCTCAGTTGTTCTCATGCTGTAGCAAGTGCCTCTTCAAGCTCCTCGTCTTGTTCAACCTTTGCCCGCGTCTTATCGCTGGTGAGGTAGACGTACATGGCGGGGATGACGTAGAGTGTGAGCAGCGTGCCGACAAGCAGCCCGCCGATGACCGCGATGCCCATCGGGATGCGGCTTTCGGCACCGGCACCAAGTGCGAGGGCGATGGGCAAAATGCCGAGGATGGTCGAGATGCTGGTCATTAGCACGGGGCGGAAACGGGCAGCGGCGGCGTCTTTGGCCGCGTCCAGAATCGAGCGGCCCTGGTCTTTGCGCTGGTTGGCGAATTCGACGATGAGGATGCCGTTTTTGGTTACCAGCCCGACGAGCATGATCATGCCAATCTGGCTGAAGATGTTGAGCGTCTGGTTGAAATACCAGAGCCAGAACAGCGCGCCAGCCAGCGCCAGCGGCACCGTCAGCATGATGGTAAGCGGGTCGCGGAAGCTCTCGAACTGGGCGGAGAGCACCAGATAGATCAGCGCAAGGGCGAGTAGGAAGACGAACAGCAGGCTTGACGAACTCTCCACGAAGTCCCGTGACGCGCCAGTGAGCGCCGTGGCAAACGATTCGTCCAGTGTGCGTGCCGCGATGGCATCCATCGCCTCAATGCCGTCGCCGATGGTTTGGCCAGGCGCGAGCGCGGCTGATACCGTAGCCGAGACAAACCGGTCGAACCGATAGCGCTGTGGCGGGCTGCTTTCTTCGGTGACGGTGATGAGATTGTCGAGCTGGATCGGTTCTCCAGAGGCATTGCGGACGTAGATCGACTTGAGGTCGAGCGTCTCGTCGCGTTGCTCGCGACCCACCTGCCCGATGACCTGATACTGCTTGCCGTCCATGATGAAGTAGCCCAGGCGCTGTTCACTGAGCGAGAGTTGCAGCGTCGTCGCGATGTCGAGCGCCGAGACGCCCAGGTTACGCGCCCGCTCGCGGTTGATGTTGATGCGCAACTCGGGCTTGTTGAACTTGAGATCCACGTCAGCGAAGGCGAATGTTGGCTCATTGCGCGCCTCTTCCATAAAGGCGGGCAGCGCTTCGGTCAGCTTCTCAAAGCTCGGGGCCTGGATCACGTACTGCACCGGCAGGCCACCCCGGCGTCCGCCGATGGTCTGCGGCTGCGAGACGAACGTGCGGGCACCCGTCAACTGGCCTGTTTTCGCCGTGAGGACATCGGCGATTTCCATTTGCGACCGTTCGCGCTCGTCGGCGTCTTTCAGAATGACAAACGCAAACGCTGAGTTGACCGACGACGACGCACCAAAGCCCGGCGACGTGACCGAGATGATGGCGGCCCGCTCCGGCACTTCTTCCTGGATCAGCCCGATGAGTTGATCGACGTAATCGTCCATGTACTCGAACGTTGCGCCTTCAGGAGCCGTGGCGAACATGCGAACCCCGTTGCGGTCTTCCAGCGGTGCGAGTTCGGCGGGCAGCACGGTGAAGAACAGCACGATCAGCCCGAAGCTCGACACGAGAATCGGCAGGGCGAGCCA
>DATGCC010000226.1:0-2990 GCA_035312345.1 Rhodothermales bacterium | reverse complement strand
ATAGATGCCGATAAGCAAGGCCACGACCAGATTCGTCAACGAGCCGAGGGTGGCTGCAAAAAATCGAGCGAGCGGTTGCGCCGTGCCTCCTCCATTACTGCCTGAATTCTGTGCATCGCTGGATGTCTGGCTGGCTTCCTCAAAAGAAGGCAGGTTGGACAACAGCCATTCGCCCCAGGTAAATTCGCGGATGCTGGCGGTCAAAGCCTGAATCGCCTCAGGAATTTTTTGAGCCAGTTCATCTGCCTGGCTGGCAATTTGTCCACCAATGAGCCATCCCAAAAATCCCAGCAGGCCGACGAGCACAATGACTACGATACCGAAAGACCATCCATAGGACAGCGATGTTCGGTGTTGCAAGAGGTGTGTCAGTCCGTTGAGCAATACGCCGAAGAGCAGCCCGCCAAAGATGACCAGCAACAGCCGGAAGCCAAACCACACCAGCAACAGTGCCAGCACGCCGAGCAAGGCAAGGCCAACGACGATGAGAACACGGCGAGTGAAAGATGTCGGCGGGGAAATAGAGGGCATGGCGATCATCTGTAACGATCAAACGATAACCTCTAATATATTGTCTCCGTCTTCAGTCAATCGCAACCATCACGGCACAGTTATGCAGTGCACGGTGAGGCTGGTATTCACCATTTCTCAGGTTGGCTTTTCAACAGATCAACCTTTTGGTGAAGTTGAGCAAGTGCTTCTGACAAGACCTTGCCCTGTGCCGCGACAATAGCCACTGTGAGCCTTTGCGTCTGTCCCTGAGCGAGGGAGAACGGGCCTGCTGTCGTCAAACTCCGCACCTCTGTCGGAACATCCAGCCATCCTGTTTCAGCCACCGGATCGCCCGTAAAGGCATAAGGCGTTGCCAGCCCTGTCGTTGGATCAATCATCGGCTCTCCCTGGCTGGAGAGACCTTGCAGCCGGTAGAGTACATCTTGAGGATTGTGCAAGGTGGCCTCACTGAATGCATAGCCGGATTCAGAGCCGGGTCCTACATTCTTGCGCAATATAGTATGACTCGTAACCGTATGGGGGATTGCTGTGGCAACGGGCGATTCCAGAAAAGTGAGCCCCAGGACGCCGATGGGGCAAGGCAGCACAGCATCTCCAATGGCCTCGCGAGGGTAGGTGTAGGAAAGGGCACGCGTTGGGTCGAATCCCGTTGCGTTTGCCCCTGCGGAAAAACACGGCCAATTCTCAAGATCCACATCGGCGAAAAAACCAACATACAGATCTGTAAGATTTCCTCCGGTGTCATTTACAAGTTCATATCGCACAAAGGCTACATCCTGTAGGGCAGATTCTTCATACCCATAGACTGCTTGTGTAAAATGGATGCCTGTCAGGGCGGATTTAAAGAGGGTTTCGGTCTGAGAGGTAGAGCCCCGTTGTTGTCCTGGCAAAAAGGCCGACCAGAGCATGGCATCTCCCAGAAGTCGCGGCTGCCCATTGTCATCGACAGATGCATTGTACGCCGTCGGCCAGTTTGTGATACGCCTTCCTTCGAGGCTGTCAGGTGTGAGCGTGAATACGCCCAAAGGCTGGTCATCTGCTCGGGCAATATAGTTGCTACGGGTGAACTCTCGAACCAGGGCACGCACTTCGCCCTCCTGCCTACCCGCAAGCCATAAGCCTGCGTCGTAAATCAAATCATCCAAACCGGACCAGGAAAGACCACGTAAGGCACCGCTGCTGTCGAGGCGCATAGCGAGGCGGTTGGTGGTAAGGAGCGCCTCGTTCGCAGGGGTTAATACGTGAGTCGTATCATCACCGGGACCGGGAGGAGGTGCATCAACACTGGGACCAGTGGTATCGCATCGGGCGAACAGAAGCAGGCCAATACAGCCAAGAATAAAAAGAAAGATTTGTGGTTTCACACACGCATTTACTTTAGGTGTTGGATTGCAAACATTTAACCTGAGAAGGTGAAGAGCCTCATTCAAGGCATTTATCTGTCTCGTGTTATGAAGCGCATCGGGCATGACAAAAAGGCGAGATGCTCAAAAGGGGTGACCTGATCCTACTTGATTAAAAGGTCGTCCGCAGGCGGATATTGAACGTGCGTGGTGTCAGGCGGGTGGGCACGCGCTGCCAGATACCGGTGGCGTCGGGGATCCATGAGTAGGCCACCGTATTCGTCATGTCGAAGACGTTGAGCAACTCGGCGGTGAGTTCAAGCTTGACAGGATTGTTGAGGCCATTCTCGGTGAGGGTGATGTATTTCGTCACGCCCATGTCGATGCGGCGGAATTCGGGGTAGCGTGCCGAGAAACGGTCGCCGGGAGCCTGGATCACAAGGTTACCGATGCGATCACCGGGTACGGGCGGCGTGTAGGGCAGGCCACTGCCAAAGAGGGCGCGCATGTGCAGCTTCCACGTTGGATCCGTCGGGATGTAATCCTGCACGAACAGCGAGAACGTGTGGCGCTGGTCCGTCGGGCGCGGGAGCAGCCCTTCGTTGAACTCGGTGCGGAACGACGGCAAAAACTCCTCACGCGCTACCAGGTAGCTGTAGTTGACCCAGCTTTCGAGGCCCGGCACAAACTCGCCGCGCACCTGCAAGTCCAGGCCGTAGATATGTCCCTCGGCGTCGTTCTCGCCCGAATACTCGACGCGCACATTCTCAACGGTGTAGGAAATGAGGTTGGATAACTGTTTCCAGTACGCTTCTCCTCGCAGATAAAGGCGACGGTTCGGCAGGAAGTATTCGGCTCCGACGACCGTCTGCATGGATCGTTGCGACATCAAATCACGATTCAGTGCGCCGAGGATCGTTTCACCGGGGACGGGTGCGCCGCGTAGCTCCCGGTACGTGGGAGCCTGATAGTAAATGCCCCACGCGCCCGTCAGCGAGAGTCGGTCCGAGGCGAGGTAGCGGGCCGAGAGACGTGGTGAGATGGTCCACTCATCGTTGAACGAAAAATAATCCGTGCGGACGCCCACCGTGACGAGCAGTTGCTCCGGCAGCACATCAATGGCATCTTGCACGT
>DATGCC010000225.1:0-2952 GCA_035312345.1 Rhodothermales bacterium | reverse complement strand
CCCATCTACGTAGCCCACGACAGCGCCGACGTGTGGGCCAACCCCGACCTGTTTCACCTCGGTGCGGCAGGCCACCCAACCGTCGTGGCAGGCGTTCCACCCGATTACTTCAGCGCCACCGGGCAGCGCTGGGGCAACCCGATTTACCGCTGGGACGTGATGCAGAAGCACAATTTCGCCTGGTGGACACAGCGCCTCGACCGCGCCCTCACCCTCTTCGACCTGTTGCGACTGGATCATTTCCGAGGCTTTGCCGCCTACTGGGAGGTGCCTGCCAAGGAAGAAACGGCCATCAACGGGCGATGGGTGAATGCCCCTGGCCTTGCCCTCTTTCAGCAGGTCGAAAAAACGCTGGGACGCCTGCCTCTACTCGCCGAAAACCTCGGCATCATCACCGACGAAGTCACCGCCCTGATGAAGCATTTCGGCTTCTCCGGCATGGCAGTTTTGCAATTCGCCTTCGGACAGGATGCCGATATGGAGTTCCTACCGCACAATTTCACCCCCAACCTTGTCGCCTACACCGGCACCCACGACAACGATACGCTCATCGGCTGGTGGACACAGGCTGCCAGCACCCGCGACGCTGAAGCGGAAGCCCGTGAACGCACCTACGCCCACCAGTACCTGAACCTGGATCCTGCCGACGAGCGCGAAGTCCACTGGCGTTGCATCCGTCTGCTGATGGGATCGGTGGCCCGCCTCGTGGTGACGCCGCTGCAAGACATCCTGGGCCTGGGCAGCGAAGCCCGCATGAATACCCCCGGCACAGAATCAGGCAACTGGACATGGCGCGTGCACCCCGATCAACTCACCCAGGAGCACATCTTCAGACTTAAGGCGCTGACGCGGATCTATGGTCGTTCTGTGGTGAAAAACCCTATGATTGATATAGAATGAGACTGCGCGTCACTGAGGATGAGCTACTTCGACTCAAAGCTCTTTGAGGCTGTTTGACTCACTCAAAAATCGCTTTCAGCACCATCAACTCGTGCGGGTCGATGGCGACAGGTTTGCCAGGGGCAAAGGCTGCCTGTGTGGGGACGCTCTCGAAAATAACCTTCCAGTCGGCGGGATTGTCTGCGTGTGCATCCGGTAGGAGGAAGAGGACCGGGATTTCTCGTGCATTGAACAGCAACAGTAGCGTATCAACTTGGAGAGGCTCTCCTCGTTCAGTGGTGCCCCGGATGCGGTCACCGCGGAGCAGCAGGCCAAAAGCATGGAGGTCATATACCCAGTCCTCGCCCATCATCTCGCGCCCCCCGGGATGCCACCAGCGCGCATCCTTGACGCCCGCCTCGTCGGCCTGACCTGTCAAAAAGTAGTGTCGGCGAAAGCTATTATGCGCTTTGCGGAAGGCAATGACCTGCTGCACGAATTCTAGAAAAAGGGCTTCGCGCTCGTCCAGGTCCCAATCATACCAATTGATTTCGTTGTCCTGACAGTAGGCGTTGTTGTTGCCCTGTTGCGTCCGCGAGAGTTCGTCGCCACCGAGCATCATAGGCACACCTTGCGAGAAGATGAGCGTGGCGAAAAGACTGCGCTTGAGTGCTTCGCGCCGCGCCAGCACGTCCAGGTCGTCAGTCGGTCCCTCTACCCCACTGTTCGAGCTATAGTTCGGCTCGTGCCCATCGCGGTTGTTTTCGCCGTTGGCCTCGTTGTGCTTGCGCTCGTAGCTGACGAGGTCTTCGAGCGTAAAGCCGTCGTGCGCCGTGATAAAGTTGATCGACGCGAAAGGCCGCCGCCCGGACCGCTCATAAAGATCGCTCGACCCGGCCACCCGTGTCGCAAACTCACCACCGACGCCGGAGTCACCGCGCCAAAAGCGACGAATCGCATCGCGGTACTTGCCATTCCACTCGGCCCACTGCCACGGAAACGACCCGACCTGATACCCACCCGGCCCCACGTCCCACGGCTCCGCAATCAGTTTGACCTGGTTCAGCACCGGATCCTGCTGGATGACCTGAAAGAACGCCGATAGCATGTTCACATCGAACAGTTCGCGGGCGAGCGCGGAGGCCAGATCGAAGCGGAAGCCATCCACATGCATTTCAGTGACCCAGTAGCGCAGGCTGTCCATGATCATCTGAAGCACGTAGGGGTTCCCGGCGTCGAGTGTATTGCCGGTGCCGGTATAATCCATCAGATAGCGTTTGTCGTCGGGCCGCTCCTTGTAATACGCCATATTGTCTATGCCGCGAAAAGAGAGCGTTGGGCCGAGCCGATTACCCTCACCCGTGTGGTTATAGACCACATCAATGATGACCTCAAACCCGGCGTTGTGCAGGGCGCGCACCATTTTTTTGAAGTCCTGTACTGCCGTCAGCGGCCCGTTGGTCGAGTAGGTCGGCTCCGGCGCAAAGAAGGCCAGCGTATTGTAGCCCCAGTAATTAGACAGCCCCATCTGCATCAGTCGACGATCCTGAACCTTTGCATGAACTGGCAAGAGCTGAACCGTTGTGACACCGATGTTTTTTAGATGATCCAAGACAGGATCGCATACAAGACCAAGATAGGTGCCACGCAGGTCTTCGGGCACTTCAGGATGCAGTTGCGAAATGCCCTTGACGTGCGTTTCGTAGATGATGGTGTCTTCCCACGGGATGTCCAGGCGACGGTCGCCCATCCACTCAAACGTATTCTCGACCACCGCTCCGAGGGGTGCGTAGGGCGCACTGTCCGATGTATCGAAGGCCAGGTCTTTCTGGTTGTGATCAACCGGGTAGCCGAACAGGCTGTTGTGCCAGCGCAACGGTCGGCCCAGCGCCCGTGCATAAGGGTCCAGCAAGACCTTGTTCGGATTGAAGCGATGTCCCTCGTGCGGCTCGTAGGGCCCATGCACGCGGTAGCCATACAGTTGACCGGGGCGCACACCGGGCAGATAACCATGCCAGATAGGCCCCGTCCGTTCGGGCAACGTGATGGTCGCGGTGGGGGCTTCGTCGTCGG
>DATGCC010000224.1:0-3280 GCA_035312345.1 Rhodothermales bacterium | reverse complement strand
TGTACGCGGAGAATGCTATCAGCCATCTTTATTATCCTCTATGTTTTCAGCGTATTGTTTGAGTTTGGCTGTGCCAGGGTAGTCAGAAAGTTCTTGTCTTACTCGTTGGTCCCTTCCTGCCGCTGCGCTGCCTGGAAGTAGTGGTTGACCAGAATGTGGCTGAGGTTCAGGTTCTTACCGGGCAAGGGCGGGACGTTGGTGCCTTGCACTTGCGGGAAGCGTTGTAGCGTGTTGTGGCAGTTGAAGCAGTTGCGCTGATCCACCACCTTTTGCGTGAAGGACTCAATCGAAGAGTTCGACAGGTCCGTCGAGCCGGTAATCAGATCCTGCTGGGTGGAGTTGGGCACGAGGCCGTTGTTTGCATTCAGCCAGATCGCCCCGCCGAGGTAGTATTGGTTAGCTACCGGGTCCTGAAGTTGGCCGAGCACGCTGTCGTTCAGTTCACCGATGTGCGCACGGTTCTGCGCATTGCCGCCGCCCTGTGCGTACTGGATGAAGATGTTCGATACCGGCGTCAGCGTTTGGGCATCCGCATCCACCAGTTGGACCTCTCCGGCATTGTTCTGATTACTCTCGATGAACGTCGTTCCCGCCTTATAGAAGGTGAAGTCCTGATTGCTGACGGGCTGGGTGTTGATACTGTCGTTGTTGACATCCAGGTACTCGGCCAGTTGCGCGTCGGTCAGGGTCGGCGCGTTCTGCTGATGCTCGAACGTGGCCCAGATAAACTCGGGGTGGCCTTTCACCACGCCCGCGATATGCAGGCCCACCAGCGCGACGGTCACCTGTAGCGTTTCGTTCGGATCGACGACGACGGAGCCGTTCTGCTCCACCAGCTTCGCCACCTGGGCCTGCCGTGTGTAGTAGCCCGTGGTGTCATCGCCCGGACTTATCACTTTCCAGGACGCCTTCAACTCCAGCGCCCCGACGGGGAAGTCTAGCGTGTCCGGCGCGGCAGCGAGCGAATCGGGATTGTACAGCCCATTTTCGCGCACGAACTCGTAGAAAATGTCATTGATGTACATTGCATAATACACGGCCCGTCCATTCTGATCAATCAGAAGACCCAGCGAGCCGGCCTGGTTGATCTCGTCAAGCAACGTCGGATCAGCCGACTTGGCGACACGCGGTATCAGCTTGAGCGGCCCGGCAGCAGCCTCTGAAAACGCGGGCGGTTCGCCTCCGCCCGGCACGGCCAACTGCTCGGGATTGGCGAACGTCTCAAAGCGAAGCTCGCCGTTGGGCATGCTTTGCGTCAGCCAGAGAAAGCTTTGCCACGACCACTGGTGGAAGTCGCAGTTGATGGCGAAGGTAGCGGTATCATTGGGCGCGGGCGTCTGGCTATGCGGAAACCAGGTAGACGGAGCCACACACGCGCTGGCTGTTGTGTCCGGTGCTGGTTCTGTATCCGTGTCTTGGCTGGCATCGCCTTCGCATGCGAGACTGCCAAACATAAAGGTCATTACCATCGCGAAGCCAAGCAGCTTGCGAATCCTGATCATAGTCATCTTCCATCCTCCGTTGGTGAACTGTGAAGGCGGTATTTGACCTGACTGGACGCTGAAATACTATGGGCAGCGATGCCCTGGGCCGCTGAAGACGCAAAGCGTCGTTGTACGTAAAAAAGCAGATACTAAAGGGCCAGGCGGGTCGAAAACCAATAATTACAGGCCTGGGAATACGCTGGAAACCCTGACTCCGTTACTTCTCGCTTGATTACAGATCCAATGTGTATACTAGCTTAATCGCGGATCTAAACATCGTCCTTGACCCTTCACTAACTTATCGTCAAGCTTACAAACAAATACGGGTTTCCATTGCTTACAGAATAGTCTAAATCATGCTGCGAAACAAGGCTAGACCAAAAAAATTGCAGCAAGCAGGTGGTAGAGTGGGATGGCATACGCCACTTTCGGAATTGGCGTATGCATTCGTAGATTCCAGGGAATCCATCAACGCACCGGCCCCCCTTGTCTGGAGGAGGGCGGTGCCATTCTGCAAATGATTAGGAGGTAGCATGGTATTCCTGACTACACGTTCACTACAACCCTTGTCCGCTAAATGTATGCGTTTACTGTTTGTCAAGCGCGTGCTCCTCTTGCTGATAGGATTCCTGTGCGTGTCGGTTATGCCGTCTACCGCCCAGGAGGTAGAGGAGCCATTGCGTCCGGTCATGCCGCTAGAAGGCACGCTGGAGCGGATCACGGTGCATGGCACCGCGCTGGAGGGCAACCTGGCAGGGGATACCCCGGATCGTCCTGTGTCGGTTTACCTGCCGCCCAGCTATACCACCTCGCCGGACCGGCGCTATCCGGTGGTCTATGTGCTACACGGCTTCACTGACTCGGACCTGAACTGGTTTGGCTGGAAGGAGCACTTCGTCAATGTGCCTGCCGCCATGGAGCAGGCGTTGAAGGCTGGCACAGCCCAGGAAATGATCCTGGTGATGCCCAATGCCTTCACGACCTATGCGGGCAGCATGTACTCCAGTTCGGTCACGACAGGCGACTGGGAGACATACATCGCCGACGAGTTAGTCGCCTACATTGATGCCAACTACCGCACGATCCCGGAGCGGGTGAGCCGGGGCCTCACGGGTCATTCGATGGGTGGCTATGGCACGCTCCGCATCGGGATGCAGCGTCCCGAGGTGTTCTCTAGCCTCTACATTATGAGTCCCTGCTGCCTGCAACCCAACCTGAATCCCGGCGGACCGAATGTGACACAGCTAGAGGACTTCACCACCGTCGAGGAGGTGCAGGAGGCTGGATTCATGGTGAAGGCCATGTTTGCCTCAGCGGCGGCGTGGTCGCCAAATCCGCACAACCCGCCGCTGTTCGTTGATCTGCCGACGAAGGAGGGGGAAGTGCAGCAAGACGTGGTAGCCCGGTGGGTCGCCAACGCACCGCTCGCTATGCTTCCCCAGTATGTGCCAGAGCTAAAGCAGTACGAAGCCCTCGCCGTCGATGTGGGCGCACAGGACAACTTCATCACGATGGGCACCCGCGAACTCATTCGCCTGCTCGACTGGTACGACATCCCGCACACCGCCGAAATCTACGATCCCGGCAACCACATCAGCCACGTTGATGAACGGGTGGAGCAGTTCGTCCTGCCGTTCTTCTCGGAGCACCTGGTGTTTCCCTAATTCTCAAAAACCACGACTGAGGTCTTTTCAGCCGAAAAAGCTTCGCCCGCCTCTGCCAGCCCGGCCAGGAACTGCGCCCGCGTCAGGTCGAGTCCCATCGTCGTAGGCCGCTCCATGCCGCGCTCTTCCAGC
>DATGCC010000223.1:0-3863 GCA_035312345.1 Rhodothermales bacterium | reverse complement strand
GACGCGGTGCAGGTGACGACGTTGCAGGCGCTCTCAGGAGCCGGGTATCCTGGCGTCTCCTCGCTTGATGCGCTAGGCAATGTGGTGCCATACATTGGTGGGGAAGAGGAAAAAATGGTCGCGGAGCCGCGCAAATTGCTGGGCACGCTCGAAAACGGACAGGTCCATCCGGCAGAATTGCTTATCAGTGCGCAGTGCAATCGGGTGCCGGTGCTGGATGGGCACCTCGAATGTGTGTCGGTTCGGTTGCGCACGCCTGCCGAGGCAGAAGCCATCCGCGCGGCCTTCCTGGATTTTCAGTCGCCTATTGCCGACCTCGACCTGCCCAGTGCACCGGAGCGGTTCCTTCAGGTTTTCGAGGAACAAGCATTTCCGCAACCGCGGCGTCATACGGAACTGGGGCGCGGCATGACGGTGTCGATAGGACGGATTCGCCCCTGCCCCATTCTCGGCGTGAAGTTTATCGTGTTGGTGCATAACACCTTGCGTGGGGCGGCAGGAGGCGCAGTCCTCAATGCCGAATTGCTTGTAGAAAAAGGCTACTTGCAACCGCGTACCGTCTCTGCTTCTGCCACGGCCTAATCGCCATTGATACGCTATTAATCGTGAATATCTCCATTCGCCGCACCAGCAAAGCAGACAAAGACCGCCTGGGTGCACTCTGGCTGGCGTTGCTAGAGGAGCAGGCGGCGCTAGATGATCGCTTCGGCATAGCAGACGATGCGTTGGAACGCTGGACCAACGATTTTCCCCATTGGCTGCACGACGAAGGCCGTCGCTTTTTGGTGGCCGAGCATGATGGCAAGATTATCGGTTTCCTGACAGCCCAGCGTTGGTCGCCGTCGCCCATTTATAAGGAGACATTGGAGGTGTATATCAGCGAACTCTACGTGGTCCCTGAAGCGCGCCAGCAGCACGCCGGAGCCAGACTTGTAGCGGCCGTTCAGACGTGGGCTAAAAGCCTCGGCGCGAGCCGGTTGCGCATCGGCATACTGGCAGCCAACAAGCCAGGGCAAACTTTCTGGAAACAGCAACAGGCGATGCCTTTTTCGGTGACGTATACCCTGCCCCTCGATCCCAGCAAAGATGTCGCTACCACCAGGCCACGCCACCGCCTCGGTTTTTAACGGATCCTTCTTGCAGGGTGCTGCGTTGATACTTGCACAATTCGGCCTGATCTCCCTGGTAATTTTGAGGTTCACATGAAGCCAGCGGAGAGGCTTGACAAGCGAGGGCCGGAATGCGTATACTAGCGCCCCGCCTCGAAATGTGGGGTCCAAATATGCGAGAGTAGCTCAGCTGGTAGAGCACCACCTTGCCAAGGTGGATGTCGCGGGTTCGAGTCCCGTCTCTCGCTCTCTCAAGTGCCCGTTTCAGCCCTGTGCTGGGACGGGCACTTTGCGTTAGGACTGTGTTTAGGACCGTTCATCCTGCTGCCGCCGCTTTCGACATCAAGGCCAAAGGAAGGAGCTTATGCACGGACGGACATACAGATCTGTCCTCTCGTCCCTTCTCTCATTCTCTTAAGACGGTACGTCCCAGCCTTCCTCGCGGTACTTGCGCAACTTGTTGCGGATCGTGCGGGCACTGATGCCGAGCCGTTCCGAAGCAATCTGCTGGTTATTATCCGATTCGGAAAGGGCTCGCAGAATCATGATGTGCTCCATCTCTTCAATCGTCATCACCTCGCCACTGAGAAAATCTTTGGACTTACTTTGAGTCGGCTGGGCATCCGCAAAGAAGTCATGCATCACATCGCTGCGGTGAATGGTATCGCGGTCCGCAGAAAGGAGCACGCCCCGCTGCACCATATTTTCTAGGCTACGCACGTTGCCGGACCACGCCTCGCTCATAAAGTGCTGCATCAACTCAGGCGCGATTTCTTTGTGAGGTAAACCATAGAGCGCACAGTACTTTTCCGCGAAATGATTGGCGAGGAGCGGCACATCCGAGATGCGCTCGCGAAGCGGCGGGATGGAAAGCGGAAAAACCGAAAGCCGATGGTACAGGTCCTCGCGGAAGCTGTAGTCAGAGATGGCTTCGCTCAGGTTGCGATTGCTCGTGGCAATGATGCGTACATCTACTTTTTTAGACTCGGCCTCACCGACCCGTTTTATTTCTCCCTCCTGCAATACGCGCAGCAGCTTGGCCTGCACACTCGGGGCAATCTCTGTAATCTCGTCGAGCAGCAGGGTCCCCTCATCCGCCTTCTCGAACGCCCCCGTCATGTCCTCGATAGCACCCGTAAAGGCCCCTTTACGATGACCAAAGAGGTGACTCTCCACGAGTTCGAGGGGCAGGTTAGCGCAATTGATCGCCACAAACGGCCCCTCGGCACGATCGCTGGTCTGATGCACCAGACGGGCGAGAACCTCTTTGCCCGTGCCGCTCTCCCCCTGAATAAACACCGGAGCCTGGTTCCGAGCCACCTGCGGCAGCATCTCCTTGAGTTGCCTGATCGTCGAATGCTCGCCTATAAAGCGCACCTGCTTTGATGCAGATCCGCTGACCTTCGGCGAAGAGGAGCGCGCCGGAGACTGCGGCGCAGGCTGATCCAGACACGATTGAATACGCTCCAAGAGTTCCGTTGTCGAGAACGGCTTGGGGATGTAGTCGATGGCCCCGTTCTTCATAGTCCGCACGGCGTGTTGCAGGCTCCCATGTGCAGTGATCATGATGACCTTCAGGTGCGGATATTCCTGCCGGATGTGGGCGAGCAGCTCCAGCCCATCCATGTCCGGCATCATAAAATCCGTCACGACCAGATCATATGTGTTGGTCTTGAGTGCCTCGACGGCCTGCAAGCCGTTGCTGCAACAAGTCACGTCAATACCCTCGCGCTGGAAAAGCCGCGTGATGACGTTATGCAGGAGCTGTTCGTCGTCTACAAAGAGAAGCTGCGGTTGCTTTGCCATGAGATGAGGGTACGGATCAATTGCCTTGGAGGATCAGGGAACAGGATGAGCCGCGGATAGAGAGCAACCTGCAACACAGGGCCTACTCGTCAACTGCATCTGATGGTAGGATCGGCAGGTTTTGCCTTTTTATAATGGTAGTACAAGGCTTTATAGAGTGGAAATAGGTTCTGGTTTCTATCTCTACTCCTCCATCAGCCACCCAGGATCAAGGTAAAAAGGCCGGCATAAGCCGTATAGCGCGTTTTAGACTGTAAATAATAGATATAATGGAGGCGCAGTGCCGCATTTTTCCGTTGGAAAATTTTTCCGAGTTAACCAAAACTTTCCAATTTGCGAGGGCAAACGATGCTGTTGCGTTCATCGGCTACGCCTCAAAACAAATTTTTTTAGCCGCTTGGGGGATAAAATCAATAGTTGGCACAGCAATTGTGTCTATTTGGGCATGAAGCGAGTTCGTTGTTTAGCTCGCTGGGTAGTACTCATGGCATGACCTTAGATGTTCTAGAGTAACGAGCCTGCTTTCATGCAGAGGGGTATGCAAGCAGACTCGACGGTAGTTCGATTCTCGTAGTTCTTCGGGATAGACGGTAGTTTGATACTGGTGTTAGTTCAGCATCAACGGTAGTTCCATCCTGGTTGTAGTTGAGAATCGACGGTAGTAAATTATAGTAAGAAGTGCCTGGAGTAGGGAGCCTCAAACCGGTTTCGACTGGTTTGAGGCTCCCTTTTTTGTTAAGAAAAAGTGAAGTATCATAAAAAAGCATTACATAAACTGTCAAATTTCGCCTTAATAAATGCTGCCTATTCTCACATTTCACTAATTAAAATAGGATGATTGTCTCATTTGTGATACTCATTTTAATAGAAAGCGCTACCAAAAAACGAGGGACGGATGAAGGTAAAGCAGCCCCATACAGAGAAAACCAGTTGACACGAACCCTCTTA
>DATGCC010000222.1:0-2895 GCA_035312345.1 Rhodothermales bacterium | reverse complement strand
CCTACACGTCAGTTTGGGCCTTGGATTTTTATAGGTGTACTACATTTTTCGGCGTTACTTCTGGGCCGAACTATGAGGAGTTAGCTACCGAGGTTGAGGAATCAAGCGTATAACCATTGATTATCAAGTCTTTTTGCCCTGATAAGCCGATCTTGCCAAGCAATTCAGGCATTTTTGACCTGCCCTGTTATCACGATCATATCCGATGGCACGAAGACTTCTCTTGCAACAATAATACAGTCTTCGAGAAATAGCAACTATGCACACCTTGCTCTGCCCTGCCCCGCCTCACCCTATTCGTAGCGCAGACTCTTCACCGGATCCGCCAACGCCGCCTTCACCGATTGGTAGCTGACGGTGAGCAGCGCGATGCCCAGCGCAGTCCCACCGGCGAGCGCAAAGGTCGTCCACGAGATGGCGATGTGGTAAGCGAAATCTTGCAGCCAGCGGTGCATGATAAAATAGGCTATAGGCGTCGCCACCACAAACGCCACGAGGATCAGCTTCAGAAAATCCCGGGACAGCAACGCCACAATGCCACTGACAGACGCGCCCAGGACTTTGCGGACGCCAATCTCTTTCGTCCGCTGCTCGGCGGTGAATGACGCCAGCCCGAACAGCCCCAGACACGCGATGAAGATGGCGAGCACGGTGAAGAGGCCCAGAATCTGGCTGATGCGCTCTTCGGTGCGGTACTGCCGGTCGTAGTCGTCATCAAGGAAGAAGTATTCGACGGGGCGGCCCGGTGAGAAAGTGTTCCAGGTGTTGCTGATCGACGCCATCGCCTCGGGCACGTTCTCAGTGCTGATGCGCAGGGTGATGTAGTTGAACCACGACGGCTGCAGCTGCAAGACCAGCGGCTCGACGGTGTGTTGCAGCGAGGCAAAGTTAAAATCCTTCACCACACCGATGACGGTGCGCGTGTCGCCGAACTGCCGGGTGAGGTTTTGCCCGATGGCTTCGTCCGGCGTCTGCCAGCCGACGGCTTTCATCGTCGCCTCATTGATGACAAACGCACTCGTGTCGGTGCCCATCTCCCGCGAAAACCCACGCCCGGCTGCCAGTTCGAGGCTGTAGGTGTCGATGAAATCGTAATCGACGCCCAGGATGCCCATCGTCTGCCCGTCATCCGTCATGCCTTCCTGGCGGCTGATGACATTCGTGTAGTTCGACCGGCCTGGCACCGAAGACGAAAATGTCGCCTCTAGTACCGACGGCAATCCGTTCATGGCACGCTCCACCGACTCGTAGCGGCTGACGACCTCTTGATTATTGCGAACGTTGAGCACCACCATCTGCTCTTTCTGAAAGCCCAGGTTCTGCGTCCGCATGAACTGCAATTGCTGAAACACGACGAGCGACCCGGCGATCAGGAAAACTGAAATCGCAAACTGAAACACGACGAGGCCCTTGCGCAGCATCGCCGCCCGCCCACCGGGCACGACGTCGCCTTTGAGCACCTGCGCCGGGCGAAACGCAGAGAGTGCAAACGCTGGATAGCTCCCTGCCAGCACGCCCACGATCACCGCAAATCCAACCGCGAGCAGCATATACGGCCATTCTTTGATGTAGTTGAGCGTCAACGTTTTGAACGCCAACTGGCTGAACAATGGCAGCAAGAGTTGGATAAGCACCAGCGAGAGCAACAACGCGAACAGGCTCATCAGAATCGACTCGCCCAGGAACTGCCCGATCAACTGGTGCTTGCCCGCGCCGACCACCTTGCGCAGGCCCACCTCCCGCGCCCGTTGCGCCGACCGCGCCGTCGCCAGATTCATAAAGTTGATGCAGGCAATTAGCAGGATGAACACGGCAATGGCAGAGAACACATAGACATACGCGATGTCGCTGTTGGGCTCAATCTCGGCTCGGTAGTCGGAGTGCAAGTGGATATCTGTAAGCGGCTGGAGGTAGAGGAATTGGCGGTAGCCGCTCACCTCTTCCTGGTCGCCAATGTAGCGCGAGGGCATCTCCCGAAGCTGCTCCTGCAACGCTGCTACATCTACACCTTCACCTATGCGCAGGTAGGTGTAATAGCCGAGACTCCACCAGTTCCACTCATTACTCGGTCGATCTTCCAGCACTTCGATCGTAGAAAAAGATCCCAGAAAATCGAATGAGAAATGGGACTGCACCGGCACATCCTGCACCACGCCCGTAACCGTCAGATCCCAATCTTCAATGGTCAAGACCTGCCCTATCGGATCTTGATCGCCGAAATATTTCTTTGCTGTTGAGGCCGTCAGCACCACCGAGTAAGGTCGGGCCAGTGCCGTAGTGGGATTGCCTGCTACAAACGGAAAGGTGAACACATCGAACATGCTGGAATCCGCCCAGAAGAACCGCTCTTCGTAGAAACGCTCGGTGCCGCGTTCTACCAGATAGGTGCGCTGGGCCAGCCGCGCCCCGGCAGCAATCTGTGGGAAATCCTGCAAGGCGGCAGGCAGCATCGGTGCCGAGGCCGCCGCCGTCAGTTCCGCCTCGCCACCGCTGGAAAAGCGTTCCACCCGCAGGCGATAGATGTCGTCTGCGTGCTCGTGAAACCGGTCATAGCGCAACTCATCGACCACGTAGAGCAAAATCAGCAGGCAGCACGTCATCCCGATGGCAAGACCCACCACGTTGATGAACGCATAGCCCTTTCGCTTCCGCAAATTGCGTAGCGCAATCTTGAGGTAGTTTTTGAGCATGGAATCCGGTGGATTTGGGTGGCAGAACGTTGCTGCGCTCGTAGCTCCAAAAATGTAAAACGTATTGCGTAAAAACGTCAGGGTGCCCGTAGCATTTGGCCTCAGCGAAGCTCCCTTACGTTTTACGAAACGCTTTACGCCTCTGCCGTGGAGGGCTTCGGCGCAAGGCCGTATTTGCGTTCGAGGTAATTCTCGGTGACGATGT
>DATGCC010000221.1:0-3743 GCA_035312345.1 Rhodothermales bacterium | reverse complement strand
CTACACGCTCGCCGGTTTGCGCGACGTTGATCCTGACGAACCCGTGTGCCATGTCAGCTACTTCGAGGCCGACGCCTACGCCCGCTGGGCCGGTGCTCGCCTGCCCACGGAGCAGGAGTGGGAAATCGCCGCTCAGGATGTGCCCATCCGCGGTAACTTCGCCGAAGACGGGCATTACCACCCCACGCCTGCCGACGCTACAGCACAGGATGGTCCGCTGCTTCAACTCTACGGCGACCTGTGGGAGTGGACGCGCAGCCAGTACGAGCCGTATCCCGGCTACCAGCCGCTGCCGGGCGCGCTCGGCGAGTACAACGGCAAGTTTATGTGCAACCAGTTTGTACTGCGCGGCGGCTCCTGCGCCACCTCCGCCTCACACATCCGCCGCACCTACCGCAACTTCTTCCCGCCCGATGCGACTTGGCAGTTTATGGGGATCCGGCTGGCGAAGGATGTTTAAATCGTGATGCGCAAAACGTGAAACGTCAGGATGCCACTAGCACAGCAAGACAGCAAAGCATCCTCACGTTCAGTCATACTACATGAAAGTACCTGACTTCGACACGCTGGACCTGATCGACTATTGCCCACCCAAAGACACCTTTTTAGAGGATGTACAAGAGGGCTTGAGGCAGGCGAAGAAGATGATTCCGAGCAAGTTTTTTTACGACGCTCGCGGTTCGCAGCTTTTTGAGGACATTACCGAGCTGCCGGAGTATTACCCGACGCGCACCGAGATGGCGATCATGGAGTGCTTCATTGGTGAGATGGTGGCGCGAATCGGGCCGCATTGCTTGCTGGTAGAGTATGGCAGTGGCAGCAGCCTCAAAACACGCCGCCTGCTCGACAACCTGATCGATCCAGTTGGCTACGTGCCCATCGACATCTCGCGGCAGCACCTGATGCAGTCGGCGGCAGCACTCAAGGAACGCTACCCTCATCTCGAAATTCTGCCCGTCTGCGCCGATTATACGACGGATTTTCATCTGCCAGAGATCGATGGGGCGCATCCCGTCGTGTTTTTCCCAGGCTCGACCATCGGTAATTTTACACCGGAAGAAGCGACTGATTTCCTGCGCCATCTCGCAGAGGTCGTTGGGCCGGGCGGTGGGTTGCTCATCGGGGTGGATCTACGGAAAGACGAGGCCGTCATCGAAGCTGCGTACAACGATGCTCAGGGCGTGACGGCAGCGTTCAATAAGAATGTGCTCGTCCGTATCAACGAAGCACTCGGTGGGACGTTTAACCTGGATCGTTTTGCGCACCGCGCCTTTTTCAACAAAACGCACAGCCGCATCGAGATGCACCTCGTCAGCCTCGGCGACCAGTGCGTGCGCGTGGGCGATAGGCAGATTCCCTTCCGTGATAGCGAGACGATCCTGACCGAGTATTCCTACAAATACAGCCTTGCCCGTTTCGCTGCCCTCGCTGTAGCGGCTGGCTTTATAGTCGAGCAGGTGTGGACGGACGAGCGAGACTATTTCAGCGTGCAGTACCTCGTGGCTCAATAGGGAGGGGTTATTCTTAAGAAGGGGTATCTGGTCGTACTGCAAGTAACCGATCCTGCCAGAGGACAAGGCCCACGTACAGCAATCCCGCCACCGTTGCAGCGACGGTCGTAATGAGTGGATTCTCCAGCCCACGTACGGCACCCACGAGCAGCAGGCCGGGGAGGCTGAAAAGCAGGTAGCGTCCGTATGCCCGCAGCGCCGGAGAGAATGATACGTTGGCCAGGCGGAGCAGCACGCCGAGGTGGACGAGCCGCGCTGCCACGCCTGCGATGCCGATATATAAAAGCATCGTCCACACATCGCCGGAGAGGCCACCAGCTACCATAGCCAGGGCGAGCATGACGAACATCAGCAGGCTCATCAGCAGATCCAGACGCTGGCGTTCTAGCACATCGAACAGGCGCGTGAGGGGCGAGGCGACGGAGGCGAAGAAGAGCCAGAGGCCTACATATTGCACGTATTGACCGGCCGGGCGCCAAGGCGAGCCGAGCACAAAGTCGAACACGTCGGGCCCCGCCAGGAGCAACAAAAGGGTCGGGAAAAGACCGAGCATGACGAGGCGTTTGTGAACGATCCGGGTGATGTCTTCGAGCCGTTCGTCCCGTTGGGCCTCGGCAGCGTGGACGAAGAAGACCTGCGAGACCGCTCCGCCGATGAGGCTCAGCGGGATCGCCAGCACCGTGAAGGCCCGCCCGAAGTAACCGACCACCGTCTCGTCAAAATAGACGGGAATCAGCAGGAACGGCAGCCGCGTCACCACCGAGGCGAGAAGCGTAGAGGGTGTTGAAAAGAGCGGAAACCGGCGGAAGCGGCGGGCGGCAGCCCCGATTTGGTTCCAGTGAAACGCGCGGCGTAGCACGTCGGCCTGCTGCCGAACTACGACCGTTCCGAACACCAACAACGCTGTCACCTGCCCGGCGAAGAAGCCGCCGATAAGGCCACCGGCTCCGGCATTGACCGGCGGCACCCCGGTCCCGATGCGGGTGCTCACCATCGTGATGGTGCTGCTGACCTGGCCCGTCGTCACGGCCCGAAACCGCTTGGCCCGTACCAGCCACACCTCGGACACTTTGGCGATGCGCATGGCAAGGAGCGTCGGCGGCACCAGCAGCAGCCAGGGGGCAATGTCCGGCACGCCCAACCATGCGGCGATGGGTTGGCGCCATGGTAGCAGCAGGCAGAAAAACGTGGTGAAGGCACCGAGCACGACCAGTGCCAGCCAGAAAACATGGGCCGCCTCTTCATCCTCCTCCGGCACCATCAGTGCGTCTTCGTACCGGAGCGAGGTGAACGAGATGAGCACGACCATGATCGAAACAAAATAATCCGACAGGCCGAACTCCGCCGCCGTGTAGAGCCGGGCAAGGATAATCTGCGCGACGTAGGCGATGACCATCACCACCGTTGAGCCCGATAGCAACGTCAGCACTGGACCGCGAAAGCCCTGCGGCGAGAAAAGATGACGGAGCCAGTCACGCACATGGCTGCTCATTCGGCTTCCTGGGCTGGTGAGACAACCTCATAGACGATCCACGGCGCGGCGCGGAAGACTTCCTGGAAGCGCGCATCTTCCAACATACGATCCTGCACCACATAATTGGCCGCATAGCGTATGGCGGCATGATGCAGGTCAGCAAGGGGTTGGTGGAGAAAAGACGAATCGAGCCAGGCTTGCAGGTCCGGGTCGGGCTGGTCTGGAAGGGGGGCAGGAGCCATGTTGGTCAATCGCTCAAACCAGGTGTAGATGAGCGCATCGCGGTAGGGAAACGATTTAAAGTTGATCACGATGGCGCGGTGGGCGTGGCTGCGGAAGCTGGACCAGGTGGGCGGCACGGCGAAGATTGCATCGGTTGGGGTGTTGGTGCGTGCCCAGGTCTCTACCTGTTCAAGCGGTGTGCCGACGCGGGCCAGGGGACGTGCTTCGGAATACACCGGGCCCACTTTCAAGAAAATACAGGCGAGCACGAGCAGGTATGCAACGCCCGTGGCTGCAAAGCCAAGCCATCGGTGCGTCATCAGGCGGTCCAACGTTGTATCCCATCGTGTCGGCAGCAATGCGACAGCGGCCCCCGAGATCAGCACGAGCAACAGCACCTTCGCCAGCACCGTCGTCTTGAAGAGTTGTAGCTTGGCGACGAAGAGGGAGGGCGCTACTTCGGTAAACAGAAAACCGACGAGGCAGAGCAGGAAGATTCCGCCGAACAACTGGAGCAGTAGGTAGCTATGCCACAC
>DATGCC010000220.1:0-7415 GCA_035312345.1 Rhodothermales bacterium | reverse complement strand
ACCTCCACCGGGCGGAAACGGGATAGCACGAAGGCGGGATAGCTGCCCGCCAGCAAGCCCGTCGTCAGAATCAATCCAGCCAGGAAAAACAGCGTCACCGGATGGCGCAATGCGTTGAGTGAGAGTTCTGCGCCACTTAGCTGGTTAAAAAACGGAAGCAGCAACGCCGCCAACGCGACGCCCAATCCTACGGCTACCAGGGTTACGAGGCTCGATTCGGTCATAAACTGCCGGATCAACGCGCCCTGGCTCGACCCAACAACCTTACGCACGCCTACTTCTTTGGCTCGCTCCAGGGATTGTGCGGTTGTCAGGTTCATGAAGTTGAAGCAGGCAATCAAGAGCACAAAGATCGCGATGGCTGCCAGGGCATAAACGTAGCGGATGTTGCCGTTGCCGCCGAACTGGCTGGCGTAGTTCGAGTGTAGATGAATCCCTGTCAACGGCTCGATGCCGACTTCGGCGGTGGCTTGCATACCGGCAAGGCCGTCCGCGTAATTTTCGGTGAGCAGGTCGCGGATCTTGGCTTCGAAAGCAGCGGGATCGGTGCCCTCTTTGAGCATCAGGTAGGCCGACGAGTCGAGCCAGAGCCAGCCAGCATCGCGCTGTGGATTGGAGGCGACCATCTGACTGGCCGCCTGGGGCACCAGAAAGTCGGGCTGGAAATGCGAGGTGACAGGAATGTCTGCCAGCACCCCGGTGACGGTAAAGGTCAGCGAGTCGTTGAGGACGAGCGTCTGGCCCAGGGCAGGTGCGTCGCCGAAGTATTTGCGGCGCATGCTCTCCGTCATCAACAACGCGTTCGGATCGCTCAGCGCGGTTTCGCGGTTGCCCTCCAGGAGTGGAAAAGAAAAGATGTCCAAAAAGGCCGGTTCTACGAAATAGAAGGCATCGTCCGAGAAATATTGCCCCTCATGCGCAAGGCGGGGATTCCAGATTTCTATCAGCGACAGGTTTTCAACGTCTGGATAAGCTTCGCGCAATGCCTGCGCCATCGGTCGGCTGACAATGGCATATTCGGAGGGTGGGGCGTCGGGCAGCGCTAGGTCCGTCGTCACACGGTAGATGCGATCAGCATTGTTGTGGAAGCGGTCGTAGCTCCATTCCTGATGGACATACAGCCCGATCAGTAGGCAACATGCCATGCCCACGGCCAGGCCGAAAATATTGATGAACGCATAGCCGGGATGCCGTTTGAGGGTTCGCAGGGCAACTTTGAGATAATTCTTTAGCATGGTAATTTGGTGATGTAGTTCAGAGAGGATGTGTCTGCGCCGCCAGAGTTTGCCCCAGAACACCTTGCGATATTCCGCTTGGGCACCTGCCGCCTCACCCAGCGCCCGGCTCGCCTCGTGGAAGGCCTGTTGTGGTGTGTAGTCTTCTGCAAGCAAGTGCACAATGTGGTCACGCAGGTGCCGTTCGAGTTCGTCGAGATCCTCCCGCAGAAAGCGACCCCGGTAGCGATACTGCCGTCGCCAGGCTGCTATAGCTTTTTCGAGATCAAACATCACTCGTACCGTAGCGACTGGATGGGATTAGCAAGGGCCGCCTTGATGGCCTGATAGCTCACCGTCAGCAGCGCAATCAGCACGGCCAGCCCGCTGGCCAGCAGAAAGATGCCCACGCCGAGATCGATATGGTAGGCGAAGTCTTCGAGCCATCGCTGCGCGACGAGGTAGCCGAGCGGAATAGCGATAACGCAGGCGATGGCAACGAGTTTGAGGAAGTCTTTCGAGAGCAGGAGGATGACGGAGGGAATGGAAGCGCCAAGAACCTTGCGGACGCCGATCTCTTGGGTGCGCTCTGCGGCCATAAGGGCTGAAATTCCAAAAAGGCCCAGGCAGGCAATCAGCAGGGCGAGCAAGGCCGCAGTGCTCATAATGGCCTGCCAGCGTTGTTCGGCCTGATATTGCCGCTGCACATCTTCGTCTAAAAAGTAATACGCGAAGGGGTGGGCTGGAAAGACGGCTTCCCAGCCTGTTTTAAGCTGGGCGAGCGTCGCTGCTAGGTTCTCCGAGCGGACCTGAACGAGGATGTTGCTTGCGCTAGCCGCTGGTCGCAATGAGAGCACAGCAGGCATTACAGCATGGTGCAGCGACTGGAAGTGGAAATCCTGCACCACGCCGATGATGGTTGGCTCGCTGTCGGTATCGAGGCGCTGCCCGACGGGGTGCTCCAGGCCGAAGGTATTTACAAAAGCTTCGTTGACGACTATAAGCGGTGTTTCTGCATGGGTGTAATCCCTATCAAAGCCTTGCCCCTGTGTCAAGGTCAGGCCCATGGTAGAAAGGAAATCGTGATCGACGAAGTACATCCAGGTGTCTGCCGTCACCTCGCCCATAGTCAAGCCGGTGCGCATTCCGCCTCGCGTGAAGGAGTTGTTCACGCTGCTCACACGCAGCATACCGGGTTGCTGAATCAGTTGGGAACGGAATGTTTCAACCAGCGAAGCGGCTTCTGGGCCATTCATGCGCGTTGGAAGCACCACGACCTGATCGGCCTCGTAGCCCAGGTCTTTGGATTGAAGGAACGCCACCTGCCGATACATCGTCAGCGTGCCGATAACCAGCACAATCGACAGTGTAAATTGAAAGACCACCAGGCCACCAGTGAGCGGGCGCACTATGTGCTCTCTGGCTTTGCCCTTGAGCGCTTGGATCGGATGCAAGCGAGCTACAAAAAGGGCTGGGTAGCCGCCCGCCATCAAACTGACCAACAACACCAAGCCGCCCAGTACGGCGACAAGCTCAGGAGTTCCCAAGGCGGCAAGGGATAGATCACGGCCTGCCAGGTCATTGAAGAAAGGCAGGAATAGAGCTGTGGATAAGAGGCCGAGCATAAGCGCCATAAGGCTCAGCAGTAACGATTCTCCCCAGAACTGTCGTCGAACTTGAGCGGGCTGGGCCCCCATCACTTTGCGCATGCCGATTTCACGGGCACGGCGCGCAGAGCGGGCCAGGGCGAGCATCACAAAGTTGATGCAGGCAATAACGAGAATGACAAAAGCCATACTGCAGAGGATATAGGAATAGACCGGGTTGCTCGTTGGCTGAAGCCCCCATCGGATATCCGGGTTCAAGTGTACCTCTGTCAGGGGCTGAAGATGTAGGGCCCAGGAGTCCTTGCCGGTAGCAAAAGCGCCAGAGCGTTGCCCATCCAGGATGCGTTCTCCCAGGTGGGATTCCACGAACAGCGGCAGCTTGCTTTGCAGCGCCCGAGGCGCGTCAGCGACTTCTATATAGGTGTAGACATTACTGCTGCCCCAGTTCGTAAGCTGCTCTTGATAATAGGGGAAAGCCTCTAAGGGCAGCAGTACCTCGAACCGGATACTCGACGTAGCCGGTAGCGGGGCCGCAATGCCCGTCACCACGACGTCGTACGGTTTATCATCGAGCGTTAGTGTCAGGGGTTGACCCATGGCCTGGGCACCCGGGAAGTAGCGCTCCGCTGCTTCTGCCGAGAGAATAACGCCCTGCGGATCCTGAAGAGCGGTAGCAGAATGTCCCTGCTGCAAGGCAAAAGAGAACATATCAAACAGCGAAGCATCTGCAAAGACCACCTCTTCGGTTGCCACATAGGTGTCGTGCCGAACAACGGCTTCCATCGTGGTAAAGCGTACAGCCTGACGGACTTCTGGATAGGTTTCCGTTAAGGCATCAGCCATAGGCATCGGCGAAAGGGCGGTGAGGCGCCTGTCGCCATCGGCCTGCTGGATAGCAGAAACGACCCGGTAGATCACATCGGCCTTTGCATGAAATCTATCGTAGCTCCATTCGTGATGAACAAACAGGAAGATCAGCAGGCAACATGCCATCCCAATAGCCAATCCGCTTACATTGATAAACGACGAACCCGGCTGCCTCTTCAGGGTGCGCAGCGCGATCTTGAGGTAGTTGATCCACATCGTGAGTCTCCATTTGAATTCGGACAGGAAATGGCCCCGGCGTTTGAGCTTGCCCCAGAACACCTTGCGGTATTCTGTCTCCGCCTCTGCTGCCCCACCCAGCGCTCGGCTCGCCTCCTGAAACGCCTGCCCCGGCGTGTGACCCTCATGTTGCAGATGGACGATGTGATCACGGAGATGCCGTTCAAGTTCGTCGAGGTCCTCCCGCAGAAAGCGACCCCGGTAGCGGTACTGCCGCCGCCACAGCGCTATGGCTTGTTCGAGGTCAAAATTATTCATAGCGCAACGATTTCACCGGGTCCGCTACGGCAGCTTTGACCGCCTGATAGCTCACCGTCAAAAGCGCAATCAGCACAGCCAGACCACTCGCTCCCAGGAAGATGCCCACACCGAGGTCGATGTGATAGGCAAAGTCTTCGAGCCATTTCTGAGCGACGAGGTAGCCGAGGGGAATGGCAATGACGCAGGCGATGGCGACGAGTTTGAGGAAGTCTTTCGAGAGGAGGACAACGACGGAAGGAACGGAAGCGCCGAGGACTTTGCGGACGCCGATTTCTTTGGTGCGTTGTTCGGCGGTGAAGGCGGCGAGGCCGAACAGGCCCAGGCATGCGATGAAGATGGCGAGGGTGGCAAAGGACATCAGCAGGTTGCCAAAACGCTCTTCTGCTCGGTACATCTGGTCGAATCGCTGGTCGAGAAAGAAGACTTCATAGGGGTTGTCTGGGGCATGGGCTTGCCAGCGGGCCTCCATAAAATTCATCGTTGCGGACAGGTTGCCTGGGGCGATGTTGACGGCGGCAAAGTTGACCCATTGCGGCCAGATGTGGATCACCAGCGGGTCGATGCGTTGATGCAGGGACACCACATGGAAATCCGCAACCACGCCGATGACGACGCCTTCTTTTTGGTCGCGCCAGGCGAGCCGTTGTCCAAGGGCTTCTTCCGGAGAGCCCAGCCCCAACTGCTGGACGGCGGTTTCGTTGAGAATGAAGGCCTCGCTGGAATCCGTAGCCAGGAGATCTGAGAAGCTACGTCCGGCGATCAAGTCCAGGCCAAAGGCGTGCTCGAAGTCATAATCAACCCACATCATCTGCACGGGATGGTCGCTGGATTGTCCTGCTACGCGAACCGACTCACCCCCGATGCCGATGTCCAGACCCGGCACTCCGGATGTGCGCGTGACGGCACGGATGTTTTGGTTTTGCAGAAGCCCTGCTTTGAAGGAGTCGAAGCGGTCATTAACGCTCCTCGATAAGGGTAGAATCGCCACTTGCTCTTTGTCGAATCCCAGGTTTTTGTTGCGCAGGTAGTCCAACTGCTGCGAGACGATGCCCGTGCCGAGGATCAGTCCTATAGACAGCGTAAATTGCAGCACGACGAGTCCTTTGCGAACCACCCCTCTCTGGTGAAGGCCTGAGCGGTGTTTGAGCGCCGTCATCGGTTTGATGGCAGACATGAAAAACGCGGGATAGGCCCCGGCGAGCAATCCGATGAAGAGCGCAAACCCTGCAAAAACCAGCGACAAACGTGCCCACGGGAGGTCCTGGATCATCAACTGCTTGGCTGCCACATCATTGAAGGCTGGAAGGAGCAACAGGACCAGCGCCAGCGCGAGGGTAGCCGAGAGGACACAGATCAGCACCGATTCTCCGAGGAAGCGCTTCATGAGGTGCGAGCGCATGGCCCCGAGCACTTTGCGGATGCCCACCTCCTGGGCGCGATCTGCTGTGCGGGCTGTCGAGAGGTTGACGAAGTTGAAGCAGGCAATGAGCAGGATGAACAGGCCGATGGCGGAGAGGAGCTTTAGCGCCGTGGCATCGCCGTTTGGTTCGATCTCCTCGTACCGGTTCGAGTGCAGATGAATGGTCGTGAGTGGTTGTAGCGAGGCAACAAGTGTCCGGTTTTCTTCTGCGAGCATCGTGCCCATGCGCGTCTCGATGAAAGTAGGGAGCTTGGCGGCCAGTGGGGCTACGTCCCGGGCATCCCGGAGCAGCAGGTAGGTATAGAAGTCATGCCGCCACCAACTCTCCACCATAGATTGGCCGTCTAGCGTGGCAAACGAGGCCAGGAAATCAACCTGGAAATGTGAGGTCGAGGGGATGTCTTGCATGACGCCCGTCACGGTGTATTCCGACCGTCCATTGAGGGTGAGCGTGCTGCCGAGCGCTGGCTCTTCCCCAAAGTACTTAAGCGCCATCGTCTCGGTGAGTACGATGGTGTTCGGCTCGCGGAGTGCCGTGGCCGGATCGCCTACCACCAGCGGCCAGGTAAACACCTCGAAGACGGATGCATCGGTGAAGAGGAGTCGGTTCTCTTTGATGCGGGCATCCTGGTATTGCAGCCAGGGCTCCTCCACCGCGTAAAAGCGCACCGCCTGTTCTACTTCGGGGTAGTCTCGAACCAGCGCCGGGCCCATCGGAGCCGAGACCGCAGAAAAGTCACGGCTAAAGTCCTCAGCCGCAATGACATCGACGAGGCGCACGATGCGGTCGGCGTTCTCGTGGTAGCGGTCGTAGCTCCACTCGTCCATCACATAGAGCGCGATCAGGAGGCAGCACGCCATCCCTATCGTAAGCCCGGTGACGTTGATAAAGGTGTGCCCTTTATGCCTGCGCAGGTGCCGTAGGGTGATCTTGAGGTAGTTGGTCCACATAGTGAGCCTCCATTTCAGTTCGGGCAAAACATGGTTCCGACGTTTGAGCTTGCGCCAGTATACCTTACGGTATTCTGCCTCTGCGCTCCACGAATCTCCTAGCGCCTGCACGGCTGTCTGAAACGCCTGCTCCGGCGTGCGGTCCTCCCGCTGTAGGTGGGCGATGTGGTCGCGCAGATGCCGTTCGAGTTCGTCGAGATCCTCCCGCAGGAAGCGACCCCGGTAGCGGTACTGCCGTCGCCAGGCTGCTATGGCCTGTTCGAGATCAAACATTACTCGTACCGTAGCGACTGGATGGGATTAGCAAGGGCCGCCTTGATGGCCTGGTAGCTCACCGTCAACAGCGCGATCAGCACGGCCAAGCCACTCGCTAACAGGAAGATGCCCACACTGAGATCGATATGGTAGGCGAAGTCTTCGAGCCATCGCTGAGCGGCGAGGTAGCCGAGCGGGATGGCAATGAAGCAGGCGATGGCGACGAGTTTGAGGAAGTCTTTCGAGAGGAGGAGGATGAGGTTGGGAACGGAGGCTCCGAGGACCTTGCGGACGCCGATTTCTTTGGTGCGTTGTTCGGCGGTGAAGGCGGCGAGGCCGAACAGCCCCAGGCACGCTACGAAAATAGCCAGCCCTGCAAAAATGCCCAGGATCCGATTCATGCGTATCTCGGCGTGGTAGAGGGCGTTATAGCTTTCATCCAGGAAGAAATAGGAAAGGGGTTGGTCGGGCATCAGCGTGGCCCATTGGCGCTCCATAAAAGCCAGGGCGTCCGAAGTAGCGCCAGGCTGTAGCTGGATGACGATGCGGCGAAAAGATCGTCCCTGCGTGCCCAGCACGTAGAAAAGCGGCTCAATCTCTTGT
>DATGCC010000219.1:0-2587 GCA_035312345.1 Rhodothermales bacterium | reverse complement strand
TGGGCCACGCCCCGTAGCTCTTCATAAATGATAGGAAACAGCGCATCCAGGGCCCCGGCATCCCCCTCCGCCGACGCGATCAGCAGCCTCGTCACTTCGCCCTGCGCCTCCATGGCCCGCCTATTGCTCGTGCAAATGTGCTACTGATAACATAGGCGGTATCCCTTAATCCTGCAAACAGATATCTCCTCTATTTGTCGGCATGGGATGAGCCACTTCGTCTGGGTTTTGAGCTATTGGAGATGAAAGCATGTCGGCAGAACAGTCAATCCTAGCATCAGTCCCGCGTGCAGGATTGAGCAGCAAATGCAGAGGAACGCAACCATGAATGTAGAAGTCGCCCAATCCCCCGCAGAAATCTACGAAGATCTCTTCGTTCCGGCCCTGTTCGCGCACTGGGTAGCTTTCATAGCCGACCTCGTCGGCCTCAGCCCGGGCGAGCAGGTGCTTGATGTAGCCTGTGGTACGGGCGTGCTGGCCCGCGCTACGGCTGAACGTGTCGGCTCTGACGGCAGCGTGGTGGGCCTCGACCCCAACGAGGAGATGCTCGCCGTGGCCCGCCGGACCAACCCGGCCATCACCTGGCAGACCGGCCGCGCCGAGGCCCTCCCCTTTCGAGACACCACCTTCGATGCTGTGGTCAGCCAGTTCGGCTTCATGTTTTTCGAGGACCAGGCCGACGCGTTGCGCGAGATGATGCGTGTGCTCAAGCCGGGCGGGCGGCTCGCGGTAGCGGTGTGTGATGCCATCGACCATTCCCCCGGCTATGCCGTCCTCGCCGAGTTGCTCAATCGGCTCTTCGGGGAACAGGTGGCAACTGCTTTTCGGGCACCCTTCGCTTCTGGAGACCCGGAGCGGCTACACGCCCACTGTGCAGAAGCAGGTATCCCAGACGCCGCTGTCACCCGCCACGATGGCACCGTGCGTTTCGACTCCATCGCCGCGCTGGTTTCCGCTGAAAGGGCCTGCGCCTGGACCCTCGGGGGACTGCTCGACGAAGCGCAGTTCGAGCGCCTGTTGGAAGCCGCTGAGGAATCGCTCCAGCCCTTCGTCACCGCCAACGGTGCGGTAGCCCTGGAAATGCCTGCGCTCATTATCACAGCCACCCGGACCTGATCCAGGCTGAATGTCCACCCTCAATTGCACCAGTCGTTTTGCTTTTTCAAGTACTGTAGCCTGCTCCGCTCATCTATCCCTCCCAGTCCGATGCATACGACATATCCCACCCGCCTCCTCCCTGCCTGGCAGCGCTGGTGCCCGCTCCTCGTACTGAGCCTGATCTGGTTCGCCTCCGGTGTCCAGGCACAACTGCTCGAAAAGAAACTCACCGCCAGCGACCTCGGCAGTTTCCGTGAGTTCGGGAATGCCGTTGCCATCGATGGCGACTTTGCCATCGTCGGCGACCCCGAAAAGGAAGCCGCCTATCTCTTCGTGCGCAACCACGGCGGATCCGATAACTGGGGAGAAATCAAAAAGCTGATACCGAGCTATCAAGGCGGTGGACCATTCGGCGATGATTTCGGGGCGGCCGTCGCCATCAGTGGGGACTTCGTCCTCGTCGGCGCGCCGTACACCGACCATTCCGGGTTGTGGAGTGCGGGGGCGGCCTACCTCTTCGCCCGCAATCAGGGAGGACCTGACAACTGGGGCGAAGTCAAGATGTTGACTGCCAGCAACGCCTCGAATGCCGATGAGTACGGCATGGCCGTGGGCATTCAGAATGACGCGGCCTTCGTCAGTGCTCCCTTCGAATACAGGGTCTCGGGGCCTGGCTATGGCATCGATGGCTTCGTCTATGTGTACCGGCAACACAAGAACGGGCCGAACCAGTGGGGGCAAGTCCGTAAAGTCGCGCCGGTTGCACCGACGGCGGCCGTCCGCTTTGGCTGGTCGCTAGACGTCAGCGGCGACCTTCTGCTCGTGGGCGCGCCCCATCAGTGCAGCCCGTGCCCTCAGGTCCCCGGCGAGGCGTTCGTGTTTGACCGCAACCAGAACGGGCCGGATCAATGGGGACAGGTCAAGAAAATCCTTCCCACCAATTCCTCACCTGATGACCATTTCGGGTATGCCGTCGCGCTTGACGGGAGCTATGCCCTCATCGGTGCCCAGCCGAACGGCCAGGATGGCCGGGCCTACATCTTCGAACGCCACCGGGGCGGCCTCGACCAGTGGGGGCAGGTCCGGCAACTGGCCGTCAACGACCCGGGCAATATCTCAGGACGCTTTGGCTATGCGGTCGCATTGGAGGGCGAGCAGGCGCTCGTTGGAGATCCTGATGCGACGGTCAACGGCGTGGTCAGCCAGGGTGCCGTGTATCGCTTCGAGCATAACCAGGGCGGCCCGGGCCAGTGGGGGCAGATCGAAAAGCGGGTGCCCAGCAATCTGCAAACATCCAATGGGTCCTTCGGCGTCGCGGTCGATGCCGAAGGCGACGTGTTCATGATCGGCGACCCGTCGGCTGACCACGGCGACGCATGGCTCTGCGGCGCGGCGTTCATCTACTGGCCCGATCCGTGTGCGGAAGATGAGCGGCCGCCGGAGGTTGCGGAAGTCAGGGTGGAGGACGAGAAGACGCACTACCGCATCA
>DATGCC010000218.1:0-3046 GCA_035312345.1 Rhodothermales bacterium | reverse complement strand
GGACCTTCTTTGAGCAATCGCTGGTCCTGAGCCGCCTGCAGTACGGCAACGAGCATGAGGCCGTAGCCCAACGGCTCTATGCCTTGGGCGAGGTGCAGTCTCTGAGCCGCGATCTGGAAGAGGCTGAACGGTCCTATCAGGAATACCTGTCTATTCAGCGCGCCCTGCATGGCGAGGATCATCCCACGGTCCAACTTACCATTTACCGGCTGTGGACGCTGCTCCATATGCAGGGGCAGGCCCACGCCGCCGACAGCCTCTTCGACAGGCTTATGGTGATGCAGCGCAGTATGCCGGAAGTGGATGACCCAGACCGGGCGCTTACGCTGTCCGAAATCGCCTATGCCTTGCTGGCTTTTCGGCGTTATGAGGAAGCAGAGCCTATGTTTCGGCAGGCGCTGGCTATGGAGCGGCGGCTTCATGGAAACCAGGACCCGCGCGTTGCCAATGTGCTGGTTCGTCTGGCGGCGGTGCTCAATCTGCAAGAGCGCTATGAGGAAGGAGAGGCAGTAGCTCGTGAAGCGTTGGCGCTCCAGCAGACCCTACATCCAGAGGGGCATATCCAGATTGTCTACAGCCTGCGGCGGCTTCTCCACGCGCTCCGCGAGCAGGGCAAATACGACGAGGCCGAGGCGACCCTGCGCCAGGCCATTGCATCGATTCAGCAGCAAGACCGCCCCAATTCCCTCTTTGTGGCCGAATATACCCTGTTGCTTGCCGATCTGCATGTCAGCCAGGAGCAGCACGCCGAGGCCGAAGCCCTCTTCCGCGAAAGCGTCGATATTTTTCAGCAGCGCCTTGGCAGGGATCATCTCAAGACCATCGGAGCCATAGCGAGTCTGGGCGACGTTTTGCAAGCGCAGGCACGGTTTGCAGAAGCAGAACGGATGCTGTTGGAGAATTACAACATCCTCCGGGCCCAGAAGAGTGACGCCAACATGCACACGCAAGGGGCGCTGAACCGCGTTATTGCGCTGTACGAAGCCTGGGGCAAGCCCGCGCAGGTGGCTCGCTACAAGGCGCTTGCAGAGGACATTTCTGCCTGAATGGCATCAGTGCTTAACGCCACGCACCACGACAAATTCACCGGGAATAGCGTAGCCCTTACCCTCGCGGTACGGCTCAATGGAAGCCAGGTACTCTGCCTGGGCCTCGGCGCGGGTTGGTTCATCGAAACGCGCATAGGCGAGGGCAACGGGGCCGCCGATAAACGCCGCGCTGCACGCCGCTTCGGCAGAATCAAAGTAGAGCGGCGTGTTGATGCGCTCGGTCGTTACGTCGGTAAAGCCTGCCGTCTCGAACGTTTGCTGGAGGAGGGTGCCGGTACCAAGCTGAAAGAATAGCGGGCACACATCTGTATTTACACGCGCATCTACGATAGGGAAAATATCTGCCCAGCCGCACTGCTGACGTTGGCCCCACACGGTGGCAACCGCCCGTCCGCCGGGGCGTAACACGCGATGCATCTCGCGCACGGCTTGCAAGGGATCGGGCACGTACATCAACCCGAGGGCACAGAGTACAGCGTCGAACGAGATATCCGGTATCTGGAGGTCTTCGGCGTCCATGCGTTCGGCACGCACCTGTCCCACCTGCCGCCGTTCGGCTTCTGCCTGAATGGTTTCTACCATGCGGTCAGAGAGATCGGTAGCGAAGACGCTACCGCCGGGGCCAACTTGAGCGGCGGCTGGGAACGTAACGAGGCCGGTGCCACAGGCCACATCGAGCACTTGCTCACACGCATCAAGGTTGGCAAGGGCCAGCAGGCGGTCTTGCGCCGGCCAGAGTTGGTGTTTCCAGTAAGGTTCGTAATAAGACGCGGCTTTATCCCAGCCATAGCGCTGGATGCGGCGTTGCAGTTTGGCTTCCATGATTCAAAGCTCCAGTTTTAAGATAATGAGTGTCATTGGCTTCGCTGTCATGGGTGCTTTCAGCACGCCATTGGTCATTTGCAGAGCACGCTGCTTCAATGACCAATGGCGTGAGCGAAGCGAACCTAATGACAGCAAAGCACCTTAACCCACGCTTGCCAGATGCCGCACCTCGCGTCGCATAGGCTGGGCCCGTCCGAACACGTCAAGGTAGGGCGTGTGCGCATCGGCCTTGTCGAGGAGGTGAAGGAGGTCTGCTTCGGAGGCGGGGCTTTCGACCGTGACGAGATACCGCACTTCCTGATAACCCGGTGGGGCATCCGAGACGCCGTAGTGGCTGCCCGCGTCGTAATCCGCCTGCACTTCGACTTCCAGGTGGGAAATCGGGACATCAAGCTTGGCGGCCCACATGACGTAGCTCATCGCCAGGCAACTGCCCAGCGCGGCGCGCCCATAGACGCCGGGATTGGGTGCGGTGTTGGTGCCGCCCGAGGCTTCGCCGAGGTCAACGGTCAGCTTCCACGGCCCCTCTTCGACATCGCATACCATTCCCTCGCGGATGCGGATTTTGGTAACTGCTGTGCCCTGTCCGATGGCAGGTCTGCGGGCCAGAATCTCCGCTTTTCGCTCAAAGGCAGCGCGTATTTTATCTTGATCGGGCATGACGTGCGTTTCAGGCGGCTTGGGTGAGAGGAGCAGAGGAGGCAGAGCGGAAGACCAGCATTTTCCCGCGTTGCTCGACCAGAAGGGATAGGCGGTGCGGTTTCCGGCCCAGCAGGCGTTCCCAGGCAATGTCAACCGCCACATCGATCAACTCTTCGGGCGTGTGCCGCGGTGATCTAGTAAACACATGCTGTGCCCAGGCCAGACCACCCGCTACGCCGTAGGCTGTTTTTTGAAGGTATTCGTAGGCTGTCATGGTTCGCCGATATAGAAGAGGAAGGTGTCGTGCAGGTGCTTTTCGGAGGTGGCATCCAGACGCAGAGCGAAAAATCCAGAGCGATTCCCTCAAAGGATGACCTGTCAGTCGAGAAGCACGTATCTATCAAGACGAAAAAGCACAGGATTGTCCCAAACAGACAGGTGTTTTTTGTGAACGCGACGTGGAAAATACCGTCATAAGCGCTCTGGACGATTCGCCCTTTCATGTCTGAGGGCTGGTTGTTTACTTGCTC
>DATGCC010000217.1:0-10058 GCA_035312345.1 Rhodothermales bacterium | reverse complement strand
GCTGGATCTGGTTGATGTTTTTCGGTGTGCTTGTGCCCGGCCTGGCACAGGCGCAGGTTGTATTACAGGGCAGCGTACGCGATGCAGAGACGGGCGTGACGCTGACGGCAGCACATCTGGTGGTGGAGGCCACGGGGCAGGGAACCATCACGAACCAGGAAGGGCGGTTTGAAATGGTTGTCCCGGCGCTGCCCGTCGAACTACGTGTCCGGCATATCGGCTACAATACGCAACGCCTGACAGTGGAGCCGAATGATCCACGCCAACTGGAAATTCTGCTGGAGCCAGCGGTCTACGAACTCGAAGAACTCTTCGTGACGGGGGATGATTTTGCAGCTAATGTAATGCGTAAGGTCATCGAGCATAAACAGAACTGGCGTCGTCAACTTCATACGACAGAGGCCCGAGGCTATACCCGCCTGCGACTCGAAAACGAGGGTGCAATCAAGCTGCTTGCCGAATCAGTTTTCGATAGCTACTGGGATTCTCAGCGCGGCCCGCGTGAGGTTGTGCGGTCCCGTCGCGAGACGGCTGACTTTTACCGGCGGCTCGGTCGCCACGCGGCAGGGTACGTCGCCAACCTCTACGATGACGTCATCGACATTCAGGGGCTTCGTTTCATCGGCCCGACACACCCTGACGCGCTTGATCACTACACCTTCTCCCTCGCCGAACGCCGGGCGCTGGATGGGCAGGTCGTCTATGACATTTACTTTGCGCCGAAGACCGGGCTAGAGGCTACCTTCGTCGGGCGCGTTTCGGTGCTGGACAGCGTGTATGCCATGCTCGAAGCCGATGTGCGCCCGGCGCGCCATGTCGTGTTTCCTGAGTCAATAGAGGCGTGGGACGTGTTCTACCGTCAGCAATTCGTGCCCGTCGCCGACACGTTCTGGCTACCTGTCGATTTGCGGCTGGAAGGGCGCATCCACGTTGATCCAGGGGCGTTGGGCTATCCACCTGCCACGCTGTATCAAGTGTCGCGGTTTTCAGGGTATACGGCGAATGAGCCGCTGCCGGACGCGCCCTATGCTCAGGATGATCGGCTAATCGTCGATTCGCTCTCCGTTTTTAAGGACGATCTCTTTCTGCTCGGGCGCAACATCTTGCCGCTGACGCCGCGTGAAACCGTTGCTTTGGAGCGGCTGCGGTTTGCGGGCATGACGCTCGAACGGGCTTTTCCGCCCCAATCACGCAAAGGCCTTTTTGCTGCCTTCGAGGCGCGGCGTTATGAGGTGGATGGGCCGCAGTTTGTGTGGCCGGAGATCTACGGCTACGAACCATGGCTGCGCTACAATCGCGTGGATGGTTATTTCTCCGGGGTCGGCAAGGTGCTTCCGTTCAGCGCGAATCGGGCTGTAGAATTGCGCATCGGGCAGGCGAGCGGGTATCGGCGCATTCGGTTTCTGGGGCGCGGGATGTATCGGTGGGGCAGAGGCGGGAGTGCTGAATTAGGATATACCCGCGATACCGCGCCGCGCAACGCCTCGCCGCTCTTTCCTGTAGCGCTCAACTCGCTTCCCGCACGGCTCGATCAGGGCGACCACTTTGACTATTACTGGCGGGAGGGTGGTTGGCTGAAAGGCGGCTATGCGTTTCCGCTGTTTCGTTTAGCTGCCGAGGCGCGGGTTGAAGAGCACGAATCCGTAGAGCGGCAACAAGAGCAGCCCTGGCCGTTCTCCACCACCTTTCGTTCCAATCCGCCCGTTGACGAGGGCAGGCTGCACACCCTGGCGCTGTCGTTGGCCCTGGGCGATGGCTACCAGCCCTTTCGCACCGGTGCCCTCCGCCGCGCCGAGGTGCACATCGAACACAGCGACAGCGCGGTCCTCGGTGGTGATTTTGATTTTACCCGCTACCAGTTTTCTCTTGATGGACATGTTGAGACACTCTTCCGTAACCGCCCGCGCCCCAATGCTTTGATGCTGCGGGTACTGGGGGGTACGTCGAGTGGTACGCTACCAGCGCAGCGGCTCGGTGTGGTGGAAGGACGGCTGGGACCACTGAGCACCTTTGGGGCCTTGCGCAGCCTCGGCGAGCGACCGTATGAGGGCAACCGCTACCTGGGTGTTTTCTGGGAGCACGACTTCAAAACCATACCCTTTGAAGGCCTTGGCTTAGACGCACTGGTAGATCGCAACATGGGGGTCCGGCTCTTCGGAGGACATGCGCGAAGCTGGCTTGATGACGACCGGGTGACCGACCTCGCTTTCACGCCCAAGGTGCCACAGCATGTTCATCACGAACTCGGCCTTTCCCTTACCAACATCGGCGGCTCGCCCTTCCGCCTCGATTTTACCTACCGCCTCGACGAGCCAGGGTTTTTCATAGGTTTTGGCCTCTCTCAGCTATTTTAGGGCACTGAGAACGGGACAGCATGTTGCTCGGGTAGACGGTGTAATACAAGTAATTCGAATATTTATGCACCCGACTGTGATTTACGATGCCATCATTTCGCTTGACTGTTGCTGCATTCCTCCTACTTGTGTTGAGCCTGATCGGGCCTGTGCAAATCTGCAAGGCACAGTATGGAGCGGCCTTTTTTCAGACCTTTGTGCCCGATCCGAGAACGCAGGCGCTCGGGGAGGCCACCGTGGCGCTTCGCGGTTATGCAGGGGCGCTTTCCATCAATCCGGCTACCATTGGGCGGAGCGGGGTGGTACAACTCAGCACCAATGTAGGTTTGCGCGCTGCTGATCCTGGCATTATAGAATCAGCATGGCTGCCTCATTCGCCTGTGGATCTTGGCATCTCCAATCCCACGCTGGATGGTCGGCTGGGCCGCGGGCTATCAATACAAAAATTTCAGTTTTGGAGAAATTGAGGTTCGCGATGCCCAGAATAACTCGCTGGGCACCGTGGAGATCTACGATGACGCGCACAAACTTGCCGTGGCGTACGATGTGACGTCCAACCTGACGGTCGGTGCAGGAGTAAATCTGATCCAGAGTAGGACGGGGCCGCTAGGAACTTCAATCAATGCAAAACGCACCGGTTTTTCCTTTGACGTTGGTGTGGTGTACGACCGTGCCTTTGAGGTGTCCCACGCCATCCTGAAACCCGCTGTGGGCTGGTCGTTGACTGATTTTGGTCCCATGCTTTCGCATGATGAGATGGATCAGGAGGACCCGCTCACGATGATGATGCGGGGTGGTTTGTCGCTGCAAGCTGAGGTGAAGGAAAGCTGGTTGAATCGGCCTCTTGCAACGGTTGGTTTGCATGGTGGCCTCTCCAAGATCATTGTGGCATCCGAGCAGGGGGGCAATCATTTCCGACCGGCTGGGCCGTTCAGGGCCCTGGTCAATACATGGACGTCGGTAAAGGTACGTACCAATCCACTCAGTGGGGAAGAGGGTGAGTTTGAGACGGTCAGTGTATTCGATCAGCTTATCAGACATCGCGGGCTCGAACTGTCGCTGATGGAGATTTTCTACCTGCGCTGGGGGCGGTTCAACGAAGACAAGTATAGTGGGGACCGCCAATACGCCACGCGGGGTTGGGGCATAGACCTCTATTACCTCGCCCTCGACTATTCCATCACCACGACCTACGACCCGACTTTCCGGGATCATGCCTTCTGGCGGCTCACAGCCCGCGTGCCCCTCGAAGCATCACCGGACAATTTCTGGCCGGAATTGCTAAAGCTGGTGCGGTAGAACGTGTTTAGAATCCTTCGTTGCGCAGGTGGTCGGCGACGGTGCAGTAGAAAGCATTGGCGTCGAACGCATGCGTGGTCAGACCGGGGATGCCGACCTGCTGGGCATGGTCCGCGTCGATGACCTCTACGAAGGTGCCCCACTTAGCGCTTTGCACGGAGACCAGCCCATCGTTGCGACCTTCGCGGGCGTAGAGGAGGGTGTTAGGGAGCTTTAGAAAAGGGTTAATCGGGATGTCGGTATCTTTGCCCGCCGCGCCGGCATACGACCAGTAGCGCACCGAAGGATGATTCAGGATCTGGGCATTGAACGTCTCCTGTACATACGCAGGCGAGAGTTCTGTCAGCGCCTGGAACGTGTCGGCGTCGGCGTCTTCGAGAGACTGGGTACCCATCCAGTTGGCGAAGTCGAAGGCCCATTTGCGAAGGCGTTCCGGTTGCTTGAGCATGATCTCGGCAATCGCTGTGCCCCTGTGTGGCGTCGAGATGGTGACGAGCGACGCCACGACCTCATGATAGCCTAATTCGCTGATGAGATACCGGGCATCCAGCCCCCCCATCGACTGCGCGACGAGGTTGATTTTGTCGGCCCCGGTCTCGTCGAGGATGTGCGCGATGCGGTTCTTCCACATCGCCGCCCGCACCGCCACCGTGTTGTACGAGGCAACATTGGGTGCATAGGCCAGCACGCCGTGCAGGCGCAGATGCATCGCCTCCTCGTGGAGGTGTCCGCCTCGGCGAAGCCCACCCAGGATGCCAAAGCCGTGCATCAGCAGCACCGGATAGCGCGTGCGGATCAGCGGCGGCTGCGGAAACTCTTCCAGGCCCATCAACCGCCGGATGGCACTTTCTCGAAGTCCAGGCATGAACAGCGGGGTTTCAGGTTGAAGGTTTACAGGTTGAAAATATGAAGAGCGAGCACGGCATCCGCATTCAAGACGAAATGTTCAAGCAGGAGAATGACCGTGGCTGCGACCAGTGGAACGCGCAGGTTGTCGTTGAACGGGCGGGGGAGCGCCTCTGCAAGGGCAGCGGCACCTACACTGACAGCGCCGATCCAAAATACAATATTCGGAAAGAACGCCATCACTGCAAGGCCGGTGACCAGAAAGGCGAGGGAGCCTTCCACCGTGCGCGGGTTTTTGCCCCAGTGCAGGCGTCCAAATCGGCGTCCCACGAGGGCTGCCGCCGCGTCGCTGAGCATGAACATGGTGAAGGCAGGCACACCGATGCGGATCGGGAAGGTCAGGGCCAACAAAGCCGCTGAGAGCAGTACCCAGGTAGCCCCGTTGATGGTCACTGGTCCGCCCATCGGAGGTCGTTCTTCCGTGCGCATCATCGACCCGAAAATCAGATAAATAAACCGGGCAAACGGTGCGGAGCGCACGCGCAGGTAGTCGGCCGAGATGGCCAATAGCGCCATTGGCACGAGCAAATAGATTGACCAGAGCTTGCCCAGGAGCGCCATGCCCAGCGGCACCACGAGCGCCAACAGATGTATTGCTTTGCGCTTCACTTCCTCCCGGTATGGAATGGGGGTCGGGGGAGGAGGTGCCGTTTCGAGGGATTCCATGCCTATGCGGATGGTAGGTAGAAGGAAGCGCGGGTTGAGACAACGGGCGTCGTAATAATGTTGTTTGCCGTGCGCGGCATCGGAACGAGCCTGTACGCCTTTTTTACAAGATACGTCGATGACCTCATCCCAGAAAGTCCCATTCTCTATGCGACACCTATTCCGCTGGATCACCCTGCCGCTACTGCTCCTCTTCATGCTGACGGGCTGTGCCACCGAGGAAACTTCCGATAGCGAGACGATGGCCGAAGACATGGCTGCGCAACATGAGGACGATACAACAACCGCCTCTACGCTGGTCCGGGAGCCCAACGTCCCCGTCAACGCCCAGCCCATTCGCTACAACCCGGATGGCGAGACTGCATATATCGGCTACATGGCAGAGCCTGCGCGGCCCGACTCCGTCGCCGACGAGATGGGCGCAGCGGGCGATACGACACTGCCTGCCGTCATCCTCATTCATGAATGGTGGGGGCTCAATGATAACATTCAAACCATGGCTCGTCTCCTTGCAGGCGAGGGGTACCGTGTGCTGGCGGTCGATTTGTATGGCGGTGAGGTTGGGAATACACCCGATGAGGCCCAGGCGCTGATGGGACAGGCGCTCAATGACATGGATCAGATGCAGGGCAATCTCCAGAGTGCCTACCAGTTCCTCACGGACCGCTACAACGCACCGAAGGTGGGGGTCATGGGCTGGTGCTTCGGCGGCCTGGTTTCCTTGCGTACTGCGGTGGCTCTCCCGCAGCGAATCGACGCCACGGTCATTTACTACGGTCGGCTCGAATCGACCACCGATGAGGAGTTGCAGAGCTTGCAGATGCCCATGCTGGCATTCTTCGGCGGGCAAGACCAGAGCATCCCCGTCAGTGATGTGCGCGCTTTCGAGACGACCCTGGAAGAAGCAGGCAAAGATGCCTCGGTGTATGTCTACGATGAAGCCGGGCATGCTTTTGCCAACCCCACAGGCCAAAACTATGTGGAAGACGCCGCGACGGATGCGTGGAGCAAGACGCTCGATTTCCTGGCAGAATACCTGCACGACGATGGCGCTGAGCCAATGTGAGGTTGCTGCAAAGACGGATCACTGAAACGACAGCCGGGGTTTCTGGACTCCCGCTGAAGAAATAAGGGCGAAGCGGGGCTGCGGCTCGGCTTTGCCCTTTGCTTATGATTCGTTAGAGAAGAGCCTTACATGTCTGCGTTTCCACCGCTGCAAAACGATTTAATCCTCCGTGCCGCCCGGTGCGAACCAACAGAGCGCACCCCTATCTGGATCATGCGGCAGGCGGGGCGCTATCTGCCCGAATACCGGGCCCTTCGGGCCGAAGATGAATTCTTTACGGTTGTACGCACCCCCGAACTGGCTGCCGAAGTCACTCTGCAACCGCTCGAACGCTTCCCGCTCGACGCTGCCATCATCTTCTCCGATATTCTCGTGGTGCCGCAGGTGTTGGGGCTTGAGGTCGAGATGGTCAAAGGAAAAGGCCCCCACTTTCCCGATCCGCTGAACACGCCGGACGACCTGCGTGCGTTACGCGAGCCGGATGTTGCAGCGGATCTTGGCTATGTGCTGGAAGCGCTGACACTTACGCGGCATCGACTGGCCGGGCGTGCGCCACTCATCGGCTTTTGCGGTGCTCCGTGGACGTTGATGGCCTATATGGTCGAAGGCGGCGGCAGCAAGACCTTTCAGAAATCGAAAGCCTGGCTCTTTCGCTACCCAGAGGCCAGCCACCAGCTACTGCAACGCATCACGGACGTGCTCATCAAATATCTCAACGCGCAGATCACTGCCGGTGCGCAACTCGTGCAGGTTTTCGATAGCTGGGCCGGATTGTTGGGGCCAGTGGCCTTTGAGACGTTCTGCCTGCCGTATTTGCAACAGATTGCTACAGGTGTTGCGGCAGTGCATCCTGAGGTGCCCAAGATTGTTTTTGCCAAAGGAGCACACTATGCCCTGGAGGCACTGGGGCAGAGTGGCTATGAAGTTGTCGGATTGGATTGGACGATGGATCCACGACAGGCTCGCCAGCAGATTGGTCCCGGCGTGGCCTTGCAGGGCAACCTGGATCCGTGCGTGCTCTACGCCGAGCCAGCCTCTATCCGCTCTGAAGTGCAAAAGATGCTCGATGCCTTCGGCCCCACAGGTCACATCGCCAACCTTGGCCACGGCATGCACCCGACCCACGATCCCGAGCACGCTCGGGTCTTCATCGAAGCCGTACAGACATTATCTACAAGCTGAGGAAGAGAGAACCAGCAGCCACAAACCAGCAACCCATTATGTCCCTCGGCATTCTCTATCTCGACAACCATCTGCTCGTCGTCAACAAGGCGGCAGGTGTGCTGGCGCAGGGGGATGAGACGGGCGACGCCACGTTGTTGGATGCAGGCAAGGCATATCTCAAAGAGCAATTCGATAAACCTGGAAACGTGTTTCTGGGCCTCGTCCACCGCCTGGATCGTCCGGCCTCGGGCGTGATGGTGTTGGCACGGACCTCAAAGGCGGCGGCGCGGCTCACCGATCAATTCAAACGCCGCACGCCGGACAAACGCTACCTCGCCATCGTCGAAGGGACTTGTCAGGGGGCCGGGTTGTGCGAGGATTATCTGGTGAAGGAAAACCGGGAAGTGCGCGTCGTGGAACCGGATTACCCGAAAGCCAAGCGGGCCGCGTTGCAATGGCGCTCGCTGGCTTCGCACGATGGGTTGAGCCTGATTGCCATCCACCTGAAAACAGGCCGACCGCATCAGATTCGCGTGCAGATGGCGCATCGAGGCTGGCCGCTTCTGGGCGATTTTCGCTACGGAGCCCGGCGCGAACTGGACGGGCGCAACCTTGCGCTCCATTGCTATCGTCTCACCATTGAGCATCCCACCCGACGAGAGCGGATGACCTGGCAGGCCGCTCCGCCCGCAACGTGGAACGGATTTTTCGACGCGGAGGTGGCCCAATTACTGGCGGCATGAAGTCATTCTTCCATGCGATAGGCATAGACGCCTTTGGCGCATTCGGCCGGGGCAGGCAACACGCACACTGCTGCATCACGAAATGGATCGAGCACGATGGGGATGTGATGGTACGTTTCAAACTGGCCTGCGCCCCGCTGGAATTCGGTGCCGATCGCTTTGCGCAGGTCTTCGTAGGCCGTCGTACCCACCACAATGTAGCGGGCTTCAACGTCAGCTTCGCGCAACTGACGAATGCAGTCGTTGATAAAAGGAAGAATCTCCTCGCGGGTGGGCGTGTGTTCGAGAATCGTCATATCGAAAAAGGGATGCTGGGCACAGTTCGGCTAATATTGACCATTAAACAACGTAAGGGTTCATGCCTGATCTGAGAAAGCAACAAGAAAAAGAGCCCATTGCGGACCGCATGCAACGGTTCGTCGAGGAACTACAGGCCGATATTTGTAGGGCCCTCGAAGCCTTTGAACCAGACGCTCTTTTTCGCAAAGACCGATGGGAGCGAGCTGGTGGCGGCGGTGGGCTGACGCGGGTGATGGAGGGAGGCGCTGTGTTCGAGAAAGCCGGGGTGAACACCTCGGCAGTGCACGGCACGCTACCCGAACGGATGGCGAAGGCGTTCGATGTTGCCGCCATGCCCTTTTTTGCAACGGGCCTCTCGCTTGTCATTCATCCGCGTTCACCATTTGTGCCTACCGTCCATGCCAACTTCCGCTATTTTGCGCTGGGCCAAAACCGGCACGCCCCCGATGATCAGTGGTTTGGCGGCGGGGCCGATCTGACGCCGTACTATCCGTACCTGGAAGATGCCCAGCATTTTCACCGTGTCTGGAAAGCAGTCTGTGATCAGCATCCGGCGGTGGCAGATTACGCCGCTTTTAAGCAGCACTGCGATGTCTATTTCTACCTGCCCCACCGCGGCGAAACACGTGGCGTGGGCGGGATTTTTTATGACTACCTCCGCGATGATCCAGAGGCGACACTGGCTTTTAGCAAGCAGGCCGGGCACGCCTTTCTCGAATCGTATCTGCCCATCGTCGAGCGCCGAAAGGATCAGGCCTATGGCAAGCGGGAGCAAGCTTATCAGCGGCTTCGGCGGGGACGCTACGCCGAGTTCAACCTTCTTTTCGACCGGGGCACCCGCTTTGGGATCGAGACAGAGGGACGCACGGAGAGCATCTTGATGAGTCTCCCGCCCGTCGTGTGCTGGAACTACGACTGGCAGCCGGAGCCCGCCTCGCCCGAAGCCGGGGCCGCCCGTTTTTTTCATCCTCATAACTGGCTCGATCTCACCGACGAAGAGTTGTGATATGGGGAGGTACATGAAGCCGTTTTTTCCTGCCTCCAAAAACCCTCCACCGGGGATTAGCTAAAAGTTCAATGACGAAGCCGGAGCAATGCCTGACATTCCCAGTAGTATCGATGCTGCCCTCCATAGCAACTTCTTCACAATTCGTAGTTTATGACTCCGCGTACGTTTCTCAAAAAATACCGGTACGATCGGCGTCTGGTCACAGGCGCGTTCTATCCGTCAGCACCGGTAAAGGTGGAGGAAGGCGATACCGTGGGGGTCGTACTGTTTAATCTAGGCGGACCAGAAAAGACGGACGATGTAGCCCCGTTCCTCTACAACCTTTTCATGGATCCCGCCATCATCGATATTCCTGTAAAAGGGATCTTTCGACACTGGCTCTGCAAAGCGATTGCCTCGCTTCGCAGCAAGTCTGTCGGGCAGGATTACGAAGTGATCGGTGGTGGCTCACCCATCAATCGGCTGACGCGGGAGCAGGCCGACAGCCTGGAAGAATTGCTCAACCGCAAGTTTGGCGATGTTGCGGACGTCACCTTTCGGACGTACATGGC
>DATGCC010000216.1:0-2621 GCA_035312345.1 Rhodothermales bacterium | reverse complement strand
CGACGGGTTTTTACCTGAAGCTACGCCACACGCACCATATGTCAAAGAACTTTGTTTACAATGCACTTAGTCGTCGTACCGCGTGCCGTTGACCGAAAAGGAAGTGGTGATGGTCGCCGTTTTCTCCAGGATCTTGGCGACGGAGCAGTACTTGTTGACGCTCAGGTCGATGGCACGGCGCACCTTTTCCACCTCCAGATTGCCCGTCAGCAGGAAGTGCATGTGAACGTTTGTGAACAGCGATGGTACTTCTTCTGCGGCGCGTTCATACTCAATCTCTACGTCGAAGTCTTCAAGTGGCTGGCGGGCTTTTTGGAGGATAGAAATCACGTCGATGCTGCTGCATCCGGCGAGGCACATCATCACTGTCTGCATCGGCCCTGCGCCCTGGCCCGTGCCGCCTTCTTCCGGCGTCAGGTCGAAGTGGACTTCATTGCCGTCTTCGTTTTTGGCGAGAAAATGAAACGCATCGTCGAGGCGGTGGAGGGTGACTTTCATGAACAGGAATTGGGTGGGGTTTGAATAACGGAGGACCTTGGTATTGATGCCTTCGGCACGTCATTGGTCCTTGAGAAACACGATGCTAATGACCAGTGACGCGAGCGAAACGAACCTACTGACGGCACTGCCCATCAATACTCCCAGATGTAGCAAATGACGAGTGCGATAACGCTGGCGACGAGACCGACCATGAAGACCGTGTACGAGATCCAGAGGAGGCGGTATTTTTTCTGGAGCACGAGGCCGAGCGAGTGCAGGTCATGGCTCATGCTATCGTAGAGTCGGTCCCAGTCGCTCATCACCTCGCGGATGCCGACTTTGAAATCATCCAGCGACAGGTTCACGAAGTTGCCGAAGAACAGGATATTGGCCTGATTCTCGCGCACATCCTCCAGCGAAAATGATTTGCTCGTCACCTTGGGCCGGGCGCTGAGGATAGCGAAGACCGTCGCTATCAACGAAGCGAAAAGCAGGATCGATGCGGGAATAATGAGGTACGGCTCGTCCGTAATCCGTGTGCTCACGAAGGACACGATGATCGACATCAGGATGGCGTTGATGCTGATCATGATGTTGGCTTTGGCATCCGCGATGGAACACAGGTTGATGTGGTTGCGGTAGGTGGCCCGGAACAGCGTTTCCTTGCCGCGCTTCGGGACGCCTTTGTCTTCCGGCGGTTGGGGAATGGCCTTGGGCTTGTCGAGCATTACAGCCAAGCGGCGGCGTAGCGACTTTACGTTTTTACGCTTACGTTTCCCATATTTTTCCTGGGCATATTCCGTACGATATTTCGACGTCATGAGAAACTGAAGTTGGACTTCGAGCCACTCCTGGTCGGTATAGGTGCGGTCTTTGTGTTCGGCCCATTCGGCCCGCAGGCGTTCCGAGCGTTCGAAGAAGTTTTTCCGTCCCAGATGCGCCATGTCGGCGTCGCGGATGGCCTCTTCGAGAAAGCTTTCCGGGCGGTATTCCGGCTTGGTAGCGAGGATTAACTTCGTCACCTGCTCAATGTCGTCCTCGGGTAAGCCGCGCTCCGAGAGGAAGTCTTTCGCAATGCGGGCACTGACTTCTTCATGGCCATCGTAGGTTTCTATAAAGCCCGTATCATGAAAAAGGGCGGCCATGTGCAGCAGTTCCTTGTCCTCCTGCGCCACATCGTCCGTCTTGCGGCAGATTTTAAGAGCGGCCTCAACCACATCTACCGTATGCTGATAGCCGTGAAAGAGGATCGTATCGGGCAGATGCTCTTTAAAGAGGGTGTAGACGTAGTCAGCCGCCTCAGGCAGCAGATCCTGAACAGTCACTTGTTCGGCTGTGGCGCTCATAGGGTGGTGATGTTCGTAGATAAAAGGTTAGGAAGTGATAACAGGTGGTCTGCCGAGGCAGATGCCATCACGCCCTAACAAAAAGGTAACATTCTCGGATCATCCAGAGACGCTTGGGATCCATTCTTGCTCCGTAATAAGTAGGAGTATCGCTGCTGCACGCGTTTGTTCAATAAAAGGGCATGATATTGCCAGATTATTTCAGTGCATACCCCTCTACATACTAAGAAACGAGCTATTCCCTCTACCGATCAGCAACAGGCAGAGAGGGGCTCGGTTTTCGATTTTCGATTTTCGATTTTCGATGGAAGGAGTTCTTCTGCACTTTCCACAGTCCTGTTGTTGTTCGTCGTGTTGCTGTTTTCTGCGTGTAGCACCACCCGCGACTTGCTACAGGTCATTGCAAGCGAAGGCGAGCAACCCTCCGACACCACGCGTGCCTATACGATCTATCTAATCGGTGATGTTGGTGAAGCAAGGCCTATGGAGCCCTCGCTCCAGTTACTCAAGCGAAAGCTGGACGAGGAAGGACCCAACAGTGCCGTCGTCTTTCTCGGCGATAACATTTATCCGAGTGGGATGCCGCCGCCCAATAACGCCTACCGCCCCGAAGCCGAACGCCGCATCAATGAGCAGATAGAAGTAACCCAAGACTTTGAAGGCCAGGTCGTTTTTGTACCCGGTAATCATGACTGGGGCGGGCGCGGTATCGGTGGTAGCCGCACCACGCTACGGCGGCAGGAATTGTATGTGGAGAATGCGCTGGACCGGGGCAATACCTTTTTGCCGGATCGC
>DATGCC010000215.1:0-5067 GCA_035312345.1 Rhodothermales bacterium | reverse complement strand
TCCCAGGATGCGTTCAAGGAATTCGCTGTGCGCCAGATCGGTGGGCGGAAGAATTTCACCGAAGACAAGAAGCTCAACGAGCAGGTGCGCAAGCTCTTCCAGAACTATACGTCGGTCTTCAACCGCATCGAAGGCGAGTCGAAGCGCGAAAAGCACCGCGTGCAGATGGGCGACGAACTGCCGCCGGGCATTGTGCAGCTTGCCAAAGTTTACGTTGCCAAGAAGCGCAAGATTTCGGTGGGCGACAAGATGGCCGGTCGGCACGGCAACAAAGGTGTTGTTGCCAAGATCGTCCCGGTCGAAGATATGCCCTTCCTGGAAGACGGGACGCCGGTAGACATCGTGCTCAACCCGCTGGGCGTGCCCTCGCGCATGAACCTTGGGCAGATCTACGAGACACTGCTTGGCTGGGCCGGGAAGAAGCTGGGTGTGCGTTATGCCACGCCAATCTTCGACGGAGCCACGATGGACGACATCGCTGCCGAACTGGAGAAAGCGGGCCTGCCGACGGATGGACGTGCTCAGTTGTACGACGGACGCACGGGCGATCCTTTTGACCAGAAGACGACGGTCGGGCAGATCTACATGCTCAAGCTGAGCCACCTCGTGGAAGACAAGATCCACGCCCGCTCCATTGGGCCATACAGCCTGATTACGCAGCAGCCGCTGGGTGGTAAAGCCCAGTTCGGTGGCCAGCGTCTTGGCGAGATGGAGGTTTGGGCTATGTATGCCTACGGAGCCTCGCACGTCTTGCAAGAGATGCTGACCTATAAATCGGACGATGTGCAGGGTCGCTCGAAGGCCTATGAGAGCATCGTCAAGGGCGAGAACATGCCCGAGCCGGGCGTGCCCGAGAGCTTCAACGTGCTCGTCCGCGAACTTCAGGGCCTCGGCCTCGAAGTCAAGCTCGACTAATTGCGGGATGCGGAGTGCGGAATGTGGAGGGGCGTGAGCCTGCTGCATTCCGCAATCCAGAAATCATTCCGAAATCCGCAATCCAAAATCCGCAATTGACAATATGGCGTACGGAAAGACATCGAAGATTAAGAAGACCTTTGGCAACATCACCATCAGCCTGGCGTCGCCGGAGACGATTCTGGAGCGCTCCTATGGGGAGGTGCTGAAGCCTGAAACCATCAACTACCGCTCGTTCAAGCCGGAGAAGGACGGGCTGTTTTGTGAGAAAATATTTGGCCCGGTCAAGGACTGGGAGTGCCATTGCGGCAAGTACAAGCGCATCCGATACAAAGGCATCATCTGCGACCGGTGTGGCGTGGAGGTGACCCAGAAGAGCGTGCGCCGCGAGCGCATGGGCCACATCACGCTGAGCGTGCCGGTGGTGCACATCTGGTACTTCAAGACGCTACCGAACAAGATCGGCCACCTGCTGGGCCTCAAGTCGAAAGACCTCGAAAAGGTCATCTACTACGAGAACTACGTCGTTATCCAGCCGGGTAGCGCCGAGAGCCTGGGCGTGCAGGAGAAGCAGTTGCTCACGGAGGAAGAGTACTTCGACGTGCTCTACCGCATCCGCGAGGACAACAACCGCCTCGACGACAGCGATCCCGACAAGTTTATCGCCATGATTGGTGGCGAGGCCGTCGAGACGCTGCTCAAGACGCAGGATCTCGAATCGCTCTCGCACGAGTTGCGCTTCCAGGTCAAGACCGAGACGAGCCAGCAGCGTAAAGGCGAAGCACTCAAGCGACTGGCCGTCGTCGAAGCCTTCCGTGATGCCAACTCTCGCCTCGAAAACCGGCCCGAGTGGATGGTGCTGCGTGTGATTCCGGTGATCCCGCCGGAACTGCGCCCGCTCGTCCCGCTCGAAGGGGGGCGGTTTGCCACGAGCGACCTCAACGACCTGTACCGCCGCGTCATCATCCGCAACAACCGCCTCAAGCGCCTGATCGACATCAAAGCGCCGGAAGTGATTCTGCGGAACGAGAAGCGCATGTTGCAGGAGGCCGTTGATAGCCTCTTCGACAACAGCCGCAAGGCCAACGCTGTCCGCAGCGACTCGAATCGGGCGCTGAAATCTCTGAGCGACATGCTCAAGGGTAAGCAGGGTCGGTTCCGTCAGAACCTGCTCGGCAAGCGCGTCGATTACTCGGGCCGTTCCGTGATCGTCGTCGGGCCGGAACTGGATTTGCACCAGTGCGGTCTGCCGAAAGAGATGGCGGTCGAACTCTTCAAGCCGTTCATCATCCGCAAGCTCATTGAGCGCGGCATCGTCAAGACGGTGAAGAGCGCGAAGAAAGTGGTGGATCGCCGCACGGCAGACGTGTGGGACATCCTGGAGAAAGTCATCCAGGGCCGCCCTGTGATGCTCAACCGGGCACCGACGCTGCACCGCCTCGGCTTCCAGGCGTTCCAGCCGGTACTGACGGAAGGCAAGGCCATCCAGTTGCACCCGCTCGTCTGTACGGCTTTCAACGCCGACTTCGACGGTGACCAGATGGCCGTTCACGTGCCGCTGAGCCACGACGCCTGCCTCGAAGCGATGGTGTTGATGCTGAGCAGCCATAACATCCTGAGCCCGGCCCACGGTGGTCCTATCGCCGTGCCGACGCAGGACATGGTGCTCGGTCTCTATTACCTGACCAAGAGTCGTAACGACGTTAAGGGCGACGGCATGCGCTTCTCCTCACCGGATGAAGTACGGCAGGCCTACGACCAGAACATCATCAACGTCCACGCCAAAATTAAAGTGCGCGTGGATGGCGAACTTATCGACACCTCGACGGGCCGCGTGCTCTTCAACGAGGTGGTGCCGGATGAGGTTGGCTTCATCAACGAGGTGCTGACGAAGAAAAACCTGCGCGGTATCATCGGGCGTGTTCTCAGTTCGACGGACTTCCCTCGGACGGCTGCCTTCCTTGATGGCATCAAGCGCGTTGGTTTCGAGCAGGCCACGACCGCTGGGTTGACGTTCTCGCTGTCCGATATCGTGATCCCAGACGAAAAAACCGTCTACATCAACGATGCGTCGGACGAAGTCGGTAAGGCCCGTGCGAACTACGAGATGGGCTTCATCACCGACAACGAACGCTACAACCAGGTCATCGACATCTGGACGCGTACCAACAACCGCGTGTCCGAGGTGCTGTTCGAGACGCTCAAAAACGACCGCGACGGCTTCAACGCCATCTACATGATGGCCGACTCCGGTGCTCGTGGCTCGAAAGAGCAGATCCGTCAGTTGGGCGGCATGCGCGGTCTCATGGCGAAGCCGCAGAAGAGCCTCGTTGGCTCGGCAGGCGAGATCATTGAAAACCCGATTGTCTCCAACTTCAAGGAAGGGCTGTCGGTGCTCGAATACTTCATCTCGACACACGGTGCGCGTAAAGGGCTGGCCGACACGGCGCTCAAAACCGCTGACGCCGGCTACCTGACCCGCCGCCTTGTGGATGTGGCGCAGGACATGACCGTGACACAGAATGACTGCGGTACGCTGCGCGGCATCGCTATCTCGGCGTTGAAAGACAACGAGACGGTGGTCGAGCCGCTGGCTGACCGCATCCTGGGCCGCGTGTCGCTGCACGATGTGTATGATCCGCTCAACGAGGAACTGATTGTCTCGGCCAATGAACTGATCGACGAAGACAAAGCCAAGCGCATCGCCGAGACGTCTATCGAAGAGGTGGAGATCCGCTCGGCGCTGGCCTGCGAGGCGCGTCGCGGCGTGTGTGCGCTCTGCTACGGGCGTAACCTCGGCAGCGGGCGTCTGGTGGGTATGGGCGAAGCCGTCGGTGTTGTGGCCGCGCAGTCCATTGGTGAGCCAGGCACGCAGCTTACGCTTCGTACCTTCCACGTCGGTGGTACGGCGAGCCGCATCGAGGCCGAAAGCACGATTAAGAGCAAATACGCCGGTCGCATTGAGTATGAGAATCTGCGTACCGTCACCTTCGAAGGCGACGAAGGACCGCAGGAAACGGTGCTCACGCGTCAGGGCGAAATCAAGGTGATGGACCCCGAAGGCGACAACCGCCAGTTGATTTCGTTCATCGTACCCTACGGTGCCGAGGTGCTCGTCAGCGAAGGCGACATGGTCGAGAAAGGCCAGGTACTCGCCAGTTGGGACCCGTACAACAGTGTCATCATCTCCGAGATGGCCGGTACGATTGCGTTCCAGGACATCATTGAAGGCGTCACGTTCCGCGAGGAATCCGACGAACAGACGGGCTACAAGGAGAAAGTCATCATCGAGAGCCGCGAGCGTAATCTGACGTCGGCGGTGCTCATCAAGACCGAATCCGGCTCGCAGCGCGAATACACGCTGCCGGTGCGGGCGCGCATCCAGGTGGATGCAGGCGATACCGTGCAGGCCGGTCAGGTCATTGCCAAGATCCCGCGCCAGAGTGCCAAGACGCGTGACATCACGGGTGGTCTGCCGCGTGTGACGGAGCTTTTCGAAGCCCGCACGCCGAGCGATCCGGCTGTCGTCAGCGAGATTGACGGCGTCGTAAGCTTCGGCGGTCGTAAGCGTGGCTCGCAGGAAGTCATCGTCACCAGCCGCGACGGCTCGATTTCGCAGACGTATCTGGTGTCGCTGTCGAAGCACTTGCTCGTCCACGAGAACGACTTCATCCGTGCGGGTGAGCCACTCTCCGACGGGCAGGTCGCGCCGCATGACATCCTGGCGATCAAAGGGCCGCGTGCCGTGCAGGAGTATCTGGTGAACGAGATCCAGGAGGTCTACCGCCTCCAGGGTGTGACGATCAATGATAAGCACATCGAGGTCATCGTCCGCCAGATGATGCAGAAGGTGCGCGTCGCCGATCCGGGCGATACGTCGCTGCTCGAAGACGACAACATCGACCGCTTCACGCTCGAAGAGTTGAATGACAACCTGTACGACAAATTTGTCGTCATCGACGCGGGCGACGCGAACCTGCAACTGGGTAGCCTGATCGACCGTCGGCGTCTGCGCGAGGTCAACTCCGACATGAAACGGCGCGACCTGCGCCCGGTGGAGGTACGCGACTCGCAGCCCGCCGTGGCCGAGCCGATTCTGCTCGGCATCACGCAGGCTTCGCTGGCGACCGATTCCTTCGTGTCGGCGGCGTC
>DATGCC010000214.1:0-2251 GCA_035312345.1 Rhodothermales bacterium | reverse complement strand
AAAGAAGTTTGCACAGAGCCGTGGTGGCCACTTGGTCGATGATCCACGTAGCGAACACATAATCACCATCCAACGGCTGGAGACGCTGGTGACTGAATTCGTCACCGCCGAACTCGGCATGATGATCCAGAATCTGGCCCTGATGACCCAGGCGATGGGCCTGGGTGGCTTCCCTCACTGGGCTGCTCACTACTACGGATGGTTTGAAGCCCTTGGATTTCGAACGATGGACGTTACGGCGTCGCGTTTTCTGGGCATGAGCTGGCTCGGTCGGTCATTGGCCAAGGTCTTGAAACGCGACTTTCTCATTCCTTATGCCGTCGGGCTGGAGGCAGATGGGCAGCCGCTGCTAAAACCGATGTGCCCGCCGAACTATGCATCCATGAAAGATGCTGTGCGAGCGACTGTAGAAATGAAGTGGGGAAGGCAGGGCATTTTCCGTGGTGGTGCGCCTGCTGGGGCATGGTCGGAACCGGAGAAGATCAGCGACGTCGCGCCGGCTGCGAGTGAGGTGGCAATCGAAGCAACGATTGCATACTGCACGTATCTCCACCAACGATATGGCCGCTTTCCGGCCTACCAGATGCCGCTACGCACCTTGTTGGGCTTCCAGGCGAATCATGTAGACGTCGAATTCTATGATCGATTCTACCACCCGCAGGCGCTTACTGCGTTACAACGCAATCATATCAAAAACTGGCACGTGCCAGAGTGAAGGACCTCGCAGATGGAAAAGACCCAATAGATCTTACCCCGCTTCTGAAAGCCTTTAATGTAGCGATCCGCAAATGCGAAAAAACGCTGAGAACCCTCTATACTCAGGACTTTTTATAATATCTCCAGCGGTGGCATAGCTATATTATAACTTTTGCCGAAGGATCTCCGCTTCGGCCTCGGTAAGTCGCTTTGTGATAAGCTGATTGATAAGGTCAGCATTCCGATGCCCCTTGCGGACGCGCCCGTTCCTCGGATTCCATTCTGAGGGCAAAACCTTTACACCAGGTGAAGTAAAGCGCGTGCGGTCGCGGTCGGAGCTGCGTAACCAGATTGGGCACCGCCCTCTCTTATCCCTTTTTCATTTGCGAAGTATCGGTGTAACCGTTGCCATAGCCAGAAATACATTGATACAGGTATTGGTACTATGTATTTACGGTTTCTCTCGGACTCATGCAATGTAAGATTAGCAAAAATGCTCAAAACAAAGCCAGGGTAGCGTTTTTCAATACCACCCTGGCTCAATCGAAATCAAAAAAGTGCCCTGGATAGAATGGGTGTAAATCAGGATTCTACCGGATTCCCAGGGTGCAGCCTCTCCCCTTCTATCACTGCTAAGGCTAACTTTTTAGGTACATACCAGAAACACCCGGATCTTCCAGGGTCTTCGGGTTGACACTTCGGTTGACACCTCCTTTCACAGCAGCTTACACCTTTGTGCGGGCCCTCGATGTAAGTCCGCTCAGTGCGAAGCTCCTGAATGCCGTGGTGCGACTTGTCCGTCTCATGGATGCCCCCGACGAAGTGCCGATCCTTGCGCCGTTGATCAAAAGAGAAATCGTCTATCGGCTCTTGCAGGGCGCGCAGAGCAGCCGACTCCGTCACATCGCCATGCTGAATGGGAGGAGTCACCGCATCACCCAGGCTTTGAAGTGGATCCGCGAAAGCTTTGACCAACCCCTTCGGATCGAGAGTCTGGCGGAGGAACTCGGCATGAGCCTCTCGAGCTTTTACTATCATTTCAAGGCCGTCACTGAAATGACGCCGCTGCAGTTTCAGAAGCAGCTGCAACTCCAGGAAGCGCGTCGCCTGATGCTCAGTGAGGAACTGGACGCGGCGACGGCTGGCTACCGGGTGGGCTACAACGACGCCTCGCAATTCAACCGAGAGTACAAACGCCTCTTCGGCCGACCGCCGATGCGCGACGTGGAAAGACTGCGGGAAGCGGTGAAGGAAAGTGACCGGTCACAGGCGGATTAAAAATGAGCAGGACGTTGAGATCAAGGACCTATTCGATGTGGTCGGCACCAGGGCTGGGGAAGCCTGCCTGAACGGTACCTATGATGAGTGGAAGGGGCCGAGGCGGGCCTGGATGGATCAAGAAGTCATCGGTGAGTAGGGCGTGGGGCATGGCGATAGCTAATTGAGGGGTGGTCATAAATGCTAAACGGCTTTAATATAAGCTTTTAGCCCCCGACGCAACGACAGCCCTTGCTCGTGGCGATGCCAGAGCACCAACTGATAAACCAGCACCGCT
>DATGCC010000213.1:0-12062 GCA_035312345.1 Rhodothermales bacterium | reverse complement strand
CCCGCGCCTCGAAGCGATACGACCCGGCAGGCAACAGTGGAAACTGCACTGACCGTGCGGTGCCCAGATCCACCCACGTCGTATCGCCCGGCAGCAGACGGTACTGAAAGCGCACCTGACGTGGCATCCGGTATGTCTGCGCTGCCAGCCGGATAGCCAGCCGCGACGCATGGGCCCGCAACCGCAATGGATCCTCGCCAGTGGGTGTGGTCAGGCCATCGCGCTCCATCTGGGCGATGTACGACGGCGGCGACGATAACCGTACCATCCGGCGGTAGTCGAGCCGGTGCAGCTTGCCTGCCGCACAGCCGATCCACAGGAACCCCTGGTCGTCTTCCACCAGCGCCTCAATGTTCTCGCCGTCCAGCCCATCGCGGGCGCGCAGTTGGAAGAGAGGAGTCAGTTCCGGCTCGCCGGGTGTGACGGTAAAAGCCTGAATGCCGCGCCAGGTGCCCACCCACAGCCGTCCGTCGGGGGTCGGAAAGATAGACGAGACATTATCTAGCATCCCCTGTTCCGTGCCAAAGTGCCTGTACGTCCAGGTGCCATCGGCTTTGCGATAGATGCAGATGAGACCGCGCAGGGTATCGCTCGGCGTCAGTACAGCGGCCCAGATGCGTCCGAGGTGGTCGGGATACATTTCCATAATGTTGACCTTCTCAAACGTCGTCAGGAGATTACGCACGGACGGTGGCAGGCACGTCTTGCACGCACTGCCCAGTGAATCACCTACCACCACATCCAGCCGTTCGGCGCGAATCCAGAGGTAATCGCTGCTGGTCTCGGCAACCAGTACCTCTTTCCATCCACCGGGCCCGATTTTGTGGATCTTGCCGTTCGATTCCTTGAAGGTCCCGGCGTCTGTCGAGAAAAGGCGGATACCATCCGACGCATCATAGAGCCGGAATATCCCCCCGCCTACGGCTCTGCTTTTCTGCCCGTGATGATACGTGAAGGCCCCACCTCCCATGTCATTCCACCACACATTGCCGTCGCGGTCGGTAGCAGGCCGAGACGTAGCAGCGCGGGGCATCACGCTGATCCGCTGGAGGCTGCCCTGCTCGAAGGCATACAGGCCGCCCCACGTAGCAACCCAAGGCGGCCCACCCGATGGATCGGGCACGAGGTCCTTAACAACTTCCGGGGTACCATCCGGTGCCACAACGGGATAAGACACCAGATATTCCTGCTCCAGATGCGTCAGGCCGCTGGTGTTGGCAAACCAGCTTCCGCCTTCTTCATCAAAGAGAATCTGCAAGACTTTAGCATCACGCAGGGTGCTCCCTTCCTCGGCCTGCAACTCCAGAGTCCCATCGGGGCCAAGTCGGTAGACACCGAGCCGGTAGTTGTGCTCCAGGCAGGTGAAAAGACGGCCTGTCCGATCTACATCCGGCTTGCTGTACCACCACGCAACGTATTCCGGGCCGAGCACCTGCCGCTTGTTGCCCCACCGCGTCGTCAGGAAAAGCCCTTCGCGTGTGCCGATCCAGGCCCCTGCCGGATGCGGGCGGATGTATACCACGCGCGGCACCTCGACAAGCCATTCGACCTCGCCCAGGTGTTCTCCTTTCAGCCAGAGCCGCCCTACCCGGTCGGTATCTGCCAACCATAGCGTCTCGGCATCCTCGAAGAAAAAGTCGGTGACTTCGCGCACACCGGGCAATCGAAAATCCATCCAGCGTGCCAATGCAGGATCGTAGCACCAGAGACCGGCATCAGGATCGTTGAGCCAGAGCCGCCCGGCCGGATCGGTGCGGAGCCGCTGGTACCAGGTGGCTACCCCCAGTCCCTCACGCAATGCCGCTGGCACCTCGATCTCCACGGGATCCGCCATTCCATTGATCAGAAAGAGCCGGTTTGGATCGGCCACAGCCCACACAATTCCGCGCGGCCCCGTGATCATGCGCTGTACGGAAGTCTCGTCGATCCCAGGTAGGGAGACGGCATCGAAGATGCGCCCGTCGAAGCGGTATAGCCCGTCGTTGGTGCCCACCAGTAAGGTATGACGTGCATCGAAGGCGAGTGCGTGCGCGATGGGCACGCCCGCCTCTACGCCATATTGCCGAAATGCATACTGCTGCGCTGGAGCCTTCCATGGACATAGCATCCAGGCCCACGCTACAGCTATCAGCATCAACCAACGTGTACCTCGCTTCATAGAGGCACCTCCCAACGTCGATTCCGCCTGAAAAAGAGGGGCGCGTTCGGCGGCTTTAGAACCGCGCCGTACCCGGTTGAAAAAACACATCTTGCCGGGTCGATTATTGCGCGCTTCAACCTCGTCTTTTCAGATAGTTCCGCAGCGCTTTATGAAGCTTTTGCAACTGGCTTTAGCCCGGCATGCATCAACTCAAATCAGGTGTGCTCTGAGCTTTCAAGCACCAGATATTTGGGTACCTCTCACCTGGCCTGTGTACCACGGATGCATCCTATCTACTACTATCTCTGCTTTGTTATGAAGACGTTGCGTTGTGTGATGCTGGTGGGCTTGTTGGTGTGTGGCCTCTTACCATCTTTCTCGCTCATCGCGCACGCCCAGCAACACAAGGCTCCGCTGATCCAGGAGGTCCACCTGCATCTTAACGGCTCGCTTTATCAAAAAACACCGAAACACTCTGGATTCATCAATGGAGCGGACAAGGCGCTCAACAGGAGACTATTGGATAGTCGTTTCTATCTGCAAGGCGGTGCAGACCTCTTCTTTTCTTCTGGTTTCTCTTTGGCCCCTACTCTGATGTGGCTTTCGAATAATCACGAAAGGGACGATCCTATTTGTGGTATCGTTCCTCCCTGTTTCAGCCAAAAGATCGATTGGGCGTTTAACCTGTTTGTGCCGGAACTGTATCTACGACACCACCGCCAGTGGGCACAAAGTGACTTGTACGCAGGAATCGGCGCAGGATATGGGGTTGGCCTCGTCTCGCTCTATGAGCAACGCATCGCTGATGACGACAGCTACTTCATCCAGAGGAAGGCGCGCTATCGCATGAATGGCCCCAGCCTATCGGTCCACGCCGGGTACGCGCAGGCGATCTATGGCGGCGTGTCTCTGTTTCTGGAGATGGGCTATCGCTGGATGCACACCGACGGACTCAAACAAAGCCGCGGAGATGACTGGATTCAAAAACCAGATGACTTGCATCTTACGTTCACTGGCCCGTTCGGCAGTGCTGGTCTCGGCATCCGGCTATAGCCAACACCGCCCCTTTTATGACAACAGCATCGGTGCAGCCTGGTAACGGGCGGCTATCTTTTCGGCTTCGTGCGCCAGCCGCCGTTGCAATGAGGCGGGTTCGAGGACCTGCGCGTGCCCGCCCCAACTGAGTAGCCACGGCAGCACCTCCGTTTCGCGCTCTACCTTGAGCGTCACCAGCAACCCCTCCGGGCGCATCTCGGTGGCTTCGGTGAAGACCGAGGGCGCTTCCTGCACCCACCGCGCCACCGCCCGGTCGAACAAGACGCGCACGGCGATATCACGCTGTGCGGACGGCTCGTGCTTCGGCAGTTGGTAGCCTGCGGGGCGCTCGAAGGTCTCATCCAGCACGGTCACATCCCCCATCTGGCTGAGGCGAAAATGCCGTACGCGCTCGCGCTGGTGGCAATAGCCTACGAGGTACCACGCTCCACCTAGATGCACCAGCCCGTACGGATCGACCCGATCTCCGCCCGGCACACCATCGCCGGATACCCGTTCGTGGTAGCCAAACTGGACGGTGCGCTGTCCGGTGAGCGCTTCGCGGAGACGGTGCAGCGCGTGCTGCTCATCCGGGTTGTCGAACGCATTGACCGGAACAAAGCGGATGCTGTTTTGCAGCGCCGTCACCTCACTGCGCAGTCGATCCGGCAAGATGGCTTCGATCTTGGTCCGTGCCGTCCGTGCTGCCGGTCGGTAATGGGCATCCAGTTGCTCCTCAACGGCGTCGGTGCCTAGCAGCAGGACGACGGCCTCGTCGGTGGTCAGCTTCAGTGCCGGAAGCACATATTCCTCGTGCAGGCTGTAGCCTTTGCCCGGCACCGACACCACCGGCACATCGGCGGCGCGCAGGGCTTCTACATCCCGATAGATGGTGCGCTGGCTCACGTTCAGCCGCTCGGCCAGGTCAATGGCCCGCTGCCAGCGTTCGTCCTGCAACGCCAGCACGATGCCGAGCATCCGGTCAGTCTGGTTCATGGCTTTGGGGAAATGAGAATGGGTTCTTCCATGAAAAGACTTTTCTTAGCAAATAACCATCTTCTACGTGCCAATTTCCAATTCCTGCATGGCCGCCAGCACGCCGGCCTCGAACAGCTTCGCGCCACCCTGCGACGGATGGCGCACGTACGTCGCGTCGGCGTCGATCTGCTTGAGCGCGTATTCGGCTTTGCGACCGATGGCAAGGATGCGCTGCGGTTGCAAAATGCCAATCAGTCCTGCGAGTACATCCGTGTAAGCTTTCACTTCGCTGCTTTTCGGATTGCGAATGGACAAAGGCTGACCTTCGTGATGCGGATGGAGCGGCACGCTGTTCCACGTAAAAAAGTGTGGGAAGTACGGCTCCAGCACGCGCCAGTAGATATTGGCGCTGTACTCGCTGTGCGGCTCTTCCTGCATGCTGGACCGATGCCCGTCGATAGGAAAAGTGCCATCCACAAGCTGCGCTTCGCTCACCAGCGGCACGCCCGAAAAGCGACAGCCCCATGGCCCTGGCGCTTCGGCAAGCAGAAAAACCAGAGGCCGCTCATCGTAACACGCCAGGTAGCGACGGGCGTTCTCCCTACGGATGGTAGGTGCGTCAGGCAGGTCGAAAGCGTTGTTTCGATCTCGGTATGGATTGAACAGCGTAGCAGTGGACGGTCTGGCAAAAACATCTCGTTGTAACAGGGTCCAAGCAGCCTCAAGCAACATAAATTCACGTTTATTCGGTTGGGAATTGGGTTTTGGAAGATAGAAATTAGGTAAGCGTTCCTTCATGAGGATTCGAGGTATCTTCTATACACGGTGCCACGCCGAAGCGTCGTATTCGGAGAGCAAGAAGCGAGAATAATCGCTTTCCGCCACCCGCTCTCCGCATTCCGATAGCATAACCTTTTTCAAGGAACGCCCTCAACTGCTAGCAGAACACCAGTATCAGCCATCAAAAGCCTGCCCCATGCCCCACGCTCCCTGGCTCGTTATGAAATTCGGCGGTACCAGCGTCTCAACCGTTGAGCGCTGGCAGACGATTGCACAGATTGTCCGTGAACGCCGCGACAATGGCTATCGTCCTTTTGTCGTCTGTTCGGCAGTGAGCACCATTTCGCGGATGCTGAATGCGGCGCTTGATGAAGCCGTCCACGACCAGCACGAACCGATTGTCGCGCAGATCAAGCAACGCCACATCGAACTGGCTGAGAGCCTGGGACTGGACGCGCACGAGCACCTTGGACCTTACTTCGAAGAGTTATCACGGCTGGTGCTGGGCGCTTCGCTCACCCGCGACGTGAGCGCCCAACTCCGCGCCCGCGTGCTGGCCATGGGCGAGTTGATGTCTACGACGCTCGGCGCGGCCTACTTCAAGGAGCAGGGCCTCAACACGCGCTGGCTGGATGCGCGGCAGATGCTGACGGCCATCGAGCAACCCCGCATGCTCCCACATCGCCGCTACCTCGCCGCCACCTGCGATGCCGAGCCAGACGCTGATTTGCAAGCCCAACTCAGCAGCGATGACGCAGCCATTTACATGACTCAGGGCTTCATCGCGGGTACCCCATCGGGCGAGACGGTGCTCGTGGGTTGGGGCGGATCGGATACGTCGGCGGCGTATTTTTCGTCGAAGCTACAAGCCAAGCGGCTCGAAATCTGGACCGATGTGCCAGGTATGTTCACCTCCAACCCAAACCAGATCCCGTCGGCGCTGCTGCTTCGTACGCTCAGCTATGACGAGGCTCAGGAACTCGCCAGCACGGGAGCCGAGGTGCTGCACCCTCGCTCCATTGACCCGGTGCGCCGCCAGGGCATCCCGCTGCATATTCTGTGCACGCACGCGCCCGGCATGGAGCACACCATCATCAGCGACGAGGTGGATAGCTTCGGTGCCCAGGTAAAAGCCATCTCGGCGCGCAAAGGCATCACACTCATTTCGATGGATACACCCGGCATGTGGCACGAGGTGGGCTTTCTCGCCCGCGTCTTTAATGTGTTCGAGCGGCACGATCTCTCCATCGACCTGATCGCCACCTCTGAGACCAATGTCACCGTTTCCATCGACCAACTCGAAGAGCACCGGCTCACCGGCGTCGACGCCTTGCTCGCTGATTTGAGTGTATTCTGCACCGCGGAGCAGATGGGCCCTTGCGCTGCCGTCAGCCTCGTGGGTCGCCACATGCGGTCGATCCTGCACGAACTCGGCCCGGCGCTGAATGTGCTGGACGAGCAAAACGTCCATCTTGTCACACAGGCATCGAGTGATATCAACTTCACGTTTGTGATGGACGAAGAACACGCCGACCGGCTCGTACGCAAGCTGCACGCGCAGTTCTTCGATGGACGCAGTGCCGACGATCTCTTCGGCCCAAGCTGGAGCGAACTCTTTGGCAAGAAGGTGGGCGTCCGCGCCGGAGCCGAAACGTGGTGGCGCACCCGCCGCGACGACCTGCTTGCCATCGCTGATGAAACATCACCGCGCTACGTCTACGATGAGGCCACCATGCGCGACCGGGCCAACCGCCTGCGCAATATCGAGCCCGTGGACCGGATTTTTTACGCGATCAAGGCCAATTCCCACCCAGATATCCTGCGTATTTTCCACGACATCGGCCTGGGTTTTGAATGCGTCTCGCCCGAAGAAATCGCACACATCCACTCGCTTTTCCCCGATATCGATCCACAACGGTTGCTGTTCACGCCCAACTTTGCACCACGTGATGATTACGCCACTGGCTTCCAGTCAGCAGGCTACGTTACACTCGACAACCTCCACCCGCTCGAAGCGTGGCCAGAGGTCTTCCGTGACCAGGAAATCATTGTCCGTCTTGATCCAGGACAGGGCCACGGCCATCACCGGCACGTCCGCACAGCAGGCACGCAGTCGAAGTTTGGCGTGGTGCCCTCCGAGTTGGATCAACTGCGCAAGCTGGCGGAGGAAATCGGGGTTCGCGTCATCGGCTTCCATTCGCATGTTGGTAGCGGGATCACACAAGCAGGCACCTGGTCCGAGACGGCGCTGTTCCTCGCCTCCCTCACCGACCGATTTCCCGATGTGCGCCTGCTGAACCTGGGCGGCGGCCTCGGCGTGCCCGAGCGCCCAGGCGACCACCCGCTTAACCTGAATGTGGTGGCCGAGGGTCTTGCCCCTATCAAGGAGGCACACCCACAGTTCGACATCTGGCTGGAGCCGGGCCGCTACCTCGTCTCCGAGGCCGGTGTGCTACTGGCACGGGTGACGCAGCTCAAGCAGAAGGGCAATGTCCATTACGTCGGCATCGAAACGGGCATGAACTCGCTGATCCGCCCGGCGCTCTACGGCGCGTACCACGAGATTGTCAACCTCACTCGCCTTGACGAACCGATGGCCATCACCGCCGAAGTCGTCGGGCCCATCTGCGAGACGGGTGATGTGCTCGGCTACAGCCGCCGCCTGCCCGACACGCACGAGGGTGATGTGCTGCTCATCGCCACCGCCGGGGCCTACGGTCGCGCCATGAGTTCGACCTACAACCTGCGCCAGCCTGCTGCCGAAACCATGCTGTCTGCCGCCGACTGATCTTTCCCAACGTTTTTGTTGGCAACAAAGCTGTTGGCAAGACTACAGCCGCGTGCCACAGTTTTTGCAGAAGCGGGCGTCGTCGTCATGCCCGGCGGCGTAGCAACTGGGGCAGATGAGCGCCCGCGTGCCGTGTTCCACCGACGCCTCTCGCTGCTCCTGTCCGGCACGGGTGATCTCGGCGGTGACGATGCCGGTGGGCACAGCAATGATCGCGTAGCCGATCAGCATAATGAATGCTGCGAGGGTCTGGCCCACATTCGTCTGTGGCGAGATGTCGCCGTAGCCCACCGTGGTGAGCGTGACGATGGCCCAGTAGATGCTGCGCGGGATGCTGGTAAAGCCGTTCTCGGCTCCTTCGATCAGGTACATCAGCGAGCCGAGGATGACGACGAGCGTCAGGACAGCAAACAGAAACAGCGTGATCTTGCGACGGCTCTCGCGCAACGCCCGCATCAGCACATCGGCTTCGGAGAGGTAGTGGACCAGCTTGAGCACGCGGAAGACACGCAGGATGCGCAGCAGACGAATCACCAGCAGGAACTGCGCGCCGGGGATAATGAGGCTGAGATAGGTCGGAATGACGGCGAGCAGATCCACGATGCCAAAGAAGCTGATGGCATAGCGCACGGGCCGCCCCACGCACAGCAGCCGCAGCACATACTCGATGGTGAACAGGATCGTAAATCCCCATTCCAGCAAGTACAGCAGGTCGCCATACTCAGTGCGGACGGTGTCGATGCTCTCCAACATTACCACGACGACGCTGGCAATGATAACCCAGATCAGCGCTACATCAAAGGCCTTGCCACCCCGTGTGTCCGACTCAAAAATGACGATGTATAGCTTGAGCCGCCAGCCATGCAGCCGGTCGGCCCCGAAGAGACGACGTTCGATAGGATTAGGTTTGAGCATAGGGTCTGAAGCGTGAAAGGCATCACGCTTTCAAGTATTGATCGTATAGATAAAACGCGGTGACGACGAGCGCGTGGGTAATCTGCCCGCTGACGATCAGCCCCGGCACCTCGGCAGGATCGACGAGCACCACGTCAATCTCCTCGGTGCCTTCCAGGTTTTGCGTACTCCTTGGGCAGGCATCGAGGGCAAGATAGGAATGACAGACATTATTCTGGATCGCCGGGTTGGGTTCGACACCGCCGAGGTGGATGATTTGCTCGGTGTCGTAGCCTGTTTCCTCCAGCATCTCGCGCCGGGCCGCCTCGGCCGCCGTCTCGCCCGGATCGACCATGCCCCCTGGCACTTCGAGCGTCATCTCACGCACGCCGTGGCGATATTGCCGGATAAACACAAACTGTCCGTCTGGCGTCACCGGGATGATGTTGACCCAGTCAGTGGCCTCAATCACGTAGAATGGATGTACCCGCCCCGAACGCGGCGACCGGCTGTGATCCTGCCGCACACGAAAGACTTTGTACTCGCCTTTCGGCTCACTCTTGATGCACTTCCAGGGTTGGATCATAAAACTTCATGGTTAGGGGTTCAGGGTTCAACGTTCAAGGTCCAGCGGATACAATGAGCAACCTTGAACCTCGAACCAGCAATTAGTCCATCCACAAATAGCCTTCATTGACCAGTTCGGTCAGTAAGGATACGAAATCAGCATCATCAAGATAAGCCGCGAGCGAGACGACAGTGAGGGGATTGGTGCCGGTGATGAGCGGCGCGGCGTAGGCAAGGTCAGCGCCGAGATGGTATTCGGCTCCGCAGGCAAAGAGCGTAGCGCTGCCATCATTGTGCGGGATGTGGGCAAAGTAGGCCACGGCGCTACGCCGCAGCCGAGCATCGTCGGCGAGGGCATCCAGCACTTCTTCTGGCGTGTACGGATCTTCCAGCGGCAGCAAAATGGTACCACGCTTCGGCTCCGTCATGTAGCGTCCAAACCAGCGATTGATGGCCTCATTGTCGATTGCCAGATCTCGAATGATGGCGCGGATGGTAGCCAACGCCTCTGGCTCAATAGCGCCCGGCGCTTCCGGCAGTGACAAGCCCGGATCGGAGTAGCGCGCTGTGGGGTCGAGGTGTTCGGCGGCATGCGCGAGAAAGCCTTCTACGATTTCTACATGCGTTGGGGCACGGAAGCCAATAGAATAGGTCATGCAATCATCCAGCGCCACGCCGTAATGTGGCAGACGCGGCGGCAAATAAAGCAAATCGCCCGGCTCCACGATCCACGCTTCATCCGGCTCGAAGTGTTGCAGGATACGCACATCCACATCCTCAACGTACTCTTCCTCCAGGATCGGCGTGTTGCCAATTTGCCAGCGGCGACGACCCATGCCTTGCAGCAGAAACACATCGTAATTGTCAAGGTGGGCCCCGGCATTGCCATGCGGCGGCGCATAGCTGATCTGCACATCGTCGATGCGCCAGTTCGGAAGAAAGCGAAACGCATCCAGCAAGTCGGCGACATCTGGCACGAGGCGGTCCACTTCCTGCACCAGGAGCGTCCAGTGCGTCTCCGGCAGCGTGGTAAAATCGTCCTCGTCGAAGGGGCCGAAGCGCATCTGCCACGGATACTCGCCGCCCTGTTCGAGGATAAGGCGGGCCGTCACCTCGTCCTCGCAGGCCAACCCGGCCAGTTCCTCTGGTGTGATGGGGGAGACAAAACCGGGCAGCGCTCCCCGGATGAGCAGCGGCTTTTTCTGCCAGTAGTCACGGAGAAAAACTTCGGGCGTGAGATCGCCGAGCAGCGTTTCGGGAATAAGCATGAAAGGATTTTCGAAGGTCGAGAGGCGAAGGTCGAAATCCTAATGTCGCTATCTTATTCCTTAGAGATTGCGAAAATCGAGGTGAGAATGGGAGACTTAGAAGTCTAGGAGTCTGAGAGCCTACGAGTCTAAGATGCCTAGTCTCATAGACTCCTAGTCTCATTCCTGCCCGTTCTCGGCAAAGGTGAGGATGAAGCCGTTGCAATCTTGCATGGCAAACTCGCGGGTGCCATAGAACGTGTCGTGGAGATCCTTCACGATGGTGACGCGGCTATGGACCTCCTCGTACAATGCTTCCACATCATCAACATCAATGAAAAACATAAGCCCGGCACCAGCAGGTTTTTCTTTAAACACAGGCACCTCGTCCGTCAGGCTGGCGAGGGACTGAAACATCACTTCTACCTCGTCGTGCTTGACGAGCGCAAAGTCGAATTGACCGCTATCCGGTACCGTCAGAACCAGGTTGAAGCCCAGCACATCGCGGTAGAAATCGACCGTCTGATTTACATCTTCGACCATCATATTCGGCGTTAGCTTGTTCATTGTCAGGGGGGCTGGTGGGTGAGGTGGGTAGCCAACCTGCGTGCCCGCTACCAGCAGCAACAGGCACAGCAGCGCCAGCGTGGGAACCAGCAGATGGAGGGTTCGCATGGCAGCAAGGGTTTGGGTGAACGCAACACCGCAAACTACGCCCGCGCAGTGACACCCCTATGGCACCTGTGGGACCCCCTTCGACGACGCGCCATATAAGTCTGTCCATCTGTTTTTGCCACGCCTTTTCGCGCATGGAAACACCTGCCCCCTATATAGAAACCACGCTTTCGGAAGCAGCCTGGACAGCGGCACAACAAGCTCACGAAGCACGCCTGCGGCCGGTGCTGGCTCCGTACCTGGAAGCCCGTAGCCGGGGCGAAAAGAATCCCGTGCTCGACTTCCTTTTTGAGTATTACGCCTTCCGCCCCAGCCATCTGTTGCGCTGGAGTCCAGGTCTTGGCATCGCGCTCGAAGGCCTGTCCGCACAGGGATTTCTGGAACAGCCGGAATTTGTGGCAACCGATGTGGGCGTCACCCTAGACCCGGCGCGTTTTCCCGAACGCCGCAAGCCCGGCATTCGCTGGATCCGTGAGGTGCTGGCGGCCACCCAGCAACGTGCGCCGTTCCTCGGCTGCCACGGGATGCACGAATGGGCAATGGTGTACCGCACTGAGGAAGTACGCCACGCGCAGGTGCCCCTTCGACTTTCCCTTGATGAGATTGCGACGGTGCTGGAGGCACGGCCTGTGGTATGCACCCATTTCGACGCTTTCCGCTTCTTTACGCCTGAAGCGCGACCGCTCAACCACCACCAGCCCACCCGTGCCACGATGCCTGCGCTGGAGCAACCCGGCTGTCTCCACACCAATATGGATCTCTACAAGTGGGCCTATAAGCTCTATCCCTGGCTACCCGGTGATCTTTTGGCCGACACCTTCTTCCTGGCCTGCCGCATCCGCAAGGTCGATATGCGCGCCAGCCCGTATGACCTGCGTAAGGCGGGCCTGGAACCTATCCTCATTGAAGAACCATCCGGACGCCGCCAGTACCAGCACTATCAGCAACAGTTTATGGC
>DATGCC010000212.1:0-5335 GCA_035312345.1 Rhodothermales bacterium | reverse complement strand
CATGACGTTTGATCAGCTCGTGGACCTGGCGGGCAAATGGAATAAAGCGGGCCGCGTCAATGCCGAGGAGGCCCCGAAGAAGATTGAAATCTACGATGTGATGGACAAGACAGCCGTTGCTAAACTGAGTGCGCAGTGGGGCGTCGATCATATGCAACTCGCCAAAATCGACGGACAGTGGATGATTATGAACATCCTCTGGCAGAGCTACCCGCCCAAGATGTAGGATTGGCTGAAACGTGATGTGTGAAACGTGAAGGGGCTCGTAGCAAAGTCTCAGCTAAGCCCCTTCACGCTTCACCTTTTACACGGTCATTCGTATCGCAACGCTTTCACCGGGTCTGTCATTGCAGCGCGGATGGACTGGTAGCTCACGGTGCCCCACGCCACAAGCAGGGCCGCCATACCTGCCAGCGCAAGCACGTACCACTGCACGTTTACCCGGTAGGCGAAATCCTGAAGCCAGCGATCCATCGCGAAATAGGCTACAGGGGCTGCAAGGACGAAGGCGAGGGTGACGAGCTTCGTAAATTCCTTTGAGAGGAGCACGACGATCTGTGGCACGGATGCACCGAGCACCTTGCGCACGCCGATCTCTTTCGTACGCTGCTGGGTCACGAACGAAGCCAGCCCGAACAGACCCAGGCAGGCGATGAAGATGGCGAAGAGCGTAAAGGCTCCGTAGATGCGGCTGAGTTTTTCTTCTTCCGCAAAGAGCCGTCCGAAGTCTTCGTCGAGGAAGGTGTACTGGAATGGGTGCGTGGGCTGGAAGGCGGCGTATTTCTCTTCGATGAAAGCCAGCGTCTCCGGCACGTTCTCCGGGCGGATGCGAATAGGGAGGTAGTACACGTAGCCGGGCGTCAGGTAGATGGCGAGCGGGCTGATGGCCTCGTGCATGGAGTCGAAGTGGAAATCTTGCACCACGCCTACAATCTGGCCGGGCAAATCTTCGTCGTTTTCGCCCGCTGCCACACGGGTAAACGCTTTGCCGATAGCCTCTTCAGGTGTCCAGCCCAGCAGGCGGGCCGCTGTTTCATTGATTACGTAGGCGCTGTTGACATCTGCAGGATGGTCACGGGAAAAGGAGCGGCCGGTGACGAGATTTAGGCCGAGCGTCTCCATGTATTCCGATGTGGCAGAGACAACGTGCATGTCGTAAATCTGCTCGTTGGCAGCACCTTCGGGACGGAAAACCGTGTCGTTGTTGAAGCGACCAGGAATACCACTAGCCCCGGCTATTTGCACCACGTTGGGCGATTGAAGCAATTCCTGCCGAAACGTGTCGAACTGGTCGCGGGCTTCTTGCGTCTCGGCCCGCAGCACCACCACCTGCTCCTGATCGAAGCCCAGCCGCATGGTTTGCATGTAGCGGAGTTGGTCAAAAACCACCCCGGTGCCGACGAGCAGGGCAATGCTGATGGCGAACTGCGCCACGACGAGCATGCTGCGCATCCGCCCGCCACTGGCACCCAGCGCCAGTGTACCTTTCAGCACGGCGGCGGGGCGGAATGACGAGAGGACGAAAGCTGGATACAACCCCGCTAGCAATCCCGCGCCCAATGCCAGGCCGACGAGCCCGAGCACCACATCGCTTCCCAGCGCCAGCGTTTTATCGGCCATGTTGTTGAACAGTGGTAACAGCGCTACCGTCACTACGAGGGCGAGCAGCATGGCTACGAGCGCCAGAAATACCGACTCGCCGAGGAACTGGTAGATCAACTGGCGACGGTTCGACCCCAGCACTTTGCGAAGGCCGACCTCTTTGGCTCGGTTTGCGCTACGGGCGGTCGCCAGGTTCATAAAGTTGATGCAGGCAATGAGCAGTACAAAGGCCGCGATCATGGAGAGGATGTAGACGTAGCTGATATCACCATCGCCGCCGGGACCGCCGTCAATACCCTGGGAATAGAGATGAATATCGGTCAGGGGCTGGAGGAGATAACGCCATTCCAGCCCCGAGGCGAGTACCTCCTCAAAACTTTGCCCTAGCGCCTGCTCTATCTGAGGTACCACGTACTTTCTGATCATATCAGGAAACTTGGCTTGCAGGTCCGTCGGGTCGGCACCCTCGCGCAGGCGGAGGTAGGTGTAGAAAGAATTACTGATCCAGACCGGACTTTCGGCGCGTTCGCTGCTCACGATGGAGCCAAACACATCCCAGCGCAGGTGCGTATTCGGTGGGACATCTGCTGCAATACCTGTGATGGTAAAATCATCGCTCCCTTCAAAGCGCAGCACCTTGCCCATGGGGTCTTCGTCGCCGAAATACTTGCGGGCGGTCGATTCGGAGAGAACGAGAGAGTTGGGTTCGGTGAGGGCGGTCTTCGGATCGCCCTGGAGCAGGGGATAGGAAAAGACATCGAAGACCGTGGAATCGACGTAGTAGAAGTGTTCTTCGTAGAACTGCTGGTCGTCATTAGCAAAGAGGACAGGACCGATATCCCAGACCCGTGTAGCGTATTCGATCTCTGGATATTCCTGTGGCAACACCCGCGCCATCGGAGCTGAGGTGCTCACTGTCGTGAATTCTTGCCCGTTGAGAGCCCCATCAAGAAGGACGCGGTGGACTCTGTCAGCGTGCTCATGGTAGCGGTCGTAGCTCAGGTCGTCCTGTACGTAAAGCAAAATCAGGACACATACCGCCAGGCCCAGACCCAGTCCGACAACGTTGATGAACGTGTATCCCATCTGCTTGCGCAGATTTCGTAGGGCAATCTTCAGGTAGTTTCGTAGCATCGTGCTTGCTGAGGAAAGGAGGCGATGTGAAGAGGTTGCAGGCAAGACGATACTTCGAAGGAAAGTGTTACACGTCCTATCCAATCCCATCCGCGACAAATGCAGATCGGTTCAGGTCGAATTGTTTGGTAATGAAGAAGAGCAGTTCTCATGGTGCTGATTGAGTATATTGTCGCCGCGTTTATCCTTTCTTCTGGCTTAATAGGACCTACATGAAAATTGTGGATGTCATTTTTACATTGCTGCTCGTCGTTTTTGCAGCGTTACAGATGAACGATCCCGATCCCTGGATATGGGTGCCTCTCTATGGGGCGGCGGCGCTGGTACCGGCACTTGCTCTGTTTAATCGCCTCAGCCTTGTACTGGCGCTGGTTGTGATAGCAGCATGCGTGGTGGGAATGGCCGTGAGCGCGTCTGGCTTCTACCAGTTTCTGACGCAGGGCCAGGGCCATACACTCATGGAGGAGATGTCGGACGCCTATCCTTTCATTGAAGAGACGAGAGAGTTTCTGGGGTTGCTGATCACCGTGGCGGTACTGGCCTATTATGCTTTTCGCGCCCGCCGTGCCAAGAAGACCGTACTGTAGAACCAGTCCTTTCCCTGCTTTGTCCCATGACTATCATTCAGGCCCAGTTAGAGCATCTAGAAGTCGTTGTGCCGCTCTTCGATGCGTACCGTCAGTTCTACCGCAAAGCGTCCGACAAGGAGGGAGCCCGGCGTTTTATCGAAGCCCGCCTGCGCAATGGGGACTCGGTGTTACTGCTGGCAATGGATGACGAAGAGCAGGCCGTCGGGTTTACGCAGTGCTATCCTGCTTTCTCGTCGGTACGGATGCGCCCCATCTGGATCCTCAACGACCTGTTCGTTGCGCCCACCGCCCGGCGGCAGGGCGTGGCGCAGGCGCTCATGGACGAAGCCGCTCGCTATGCCCGCCACGCCGGAGTCATCGCGCTGGCACTGGCAACCGAAAAGGACAACGACACGGCCAAAGCGCTCTACGAACAACTCGGCTACGAACAGGACACGGCCTTTGATTATTACGAGTTGACGCTTTGAATGCAAGGGTCAAGAATCTGGGAGTCTATGAGACTATGAATCTAGGAGTCTAAGAAACCGTTGGGGAGTTGCAATTGGATGATTGGGCGTCCTCTCTCCCCTGGAGGGAGAGAGACAGAGTGAGGGGGGATTCTTCAAAGACAGCAACCATACTGATTTACCCTCACCCGTCCTTCGGCCCTCCTTTCCTTCGGAATCTTCGATTTACTTTCGTGAAGCCTCGCTTTCTCATCAAGGGAGAGGGAAAGCAGATTGCGTGGGTGTGCTCTGCAATATGCTTTGGAAAAATCTCAACAGCTTCTAAGCATCTTGGCGCATAGTCACTCAGACTCGTAGACTCCTACCTACCAGCCCCGTAACCTTCGGCGGGCGGCTTCGTTGGAGGAATCATCACAGGAAGCCAACGTGCCCGTACCGTAGATATGCAAGACCTGCTCCGCATCCTCACACCTGCCGACTACACGTTTCTAATCGGTATCATTGAAGGACCTGTCGGGTTTACCGACGGGCAGAACCTGCGCAAGTTGTTGGCCTCGGTCGAGTCCTTCGATACCGAAGAGAGCCGAGGAGCACTGAACCGGCAACTAGAACGCGACATCCGCTACCTTGGGAGCGCCGATCTTGCTTATCTCGCCCGCTTTATGACAGGGCAGGAGCCGGGCGTGCCATTCCGCGAGATCGTCCGCGACGTGGCGAAAACGCTAAAAGTCGAACCTTCGCTGCTCGGTACCAATCGCGAAATCGTAGAATCGGTCGTGGAGAGCTATGCCACCAAGCAGTTCGCTTCCTTTACTCCGGCACAGCAGCAGGAGTTGTTGGAGCAACTCGGCGTCGAGCGGGATCGGGCTGCGGCGTTTCTGAAGAAATCGGCAGGCGTTTTTGCCATCCCGACACTCATCCAGGCCTTCGGCACGCTGGTTGTCAACGGGCTGATCAAGACGGTCATTTTCGGGACCATCGCCAAGATCATCGGCAAGCAACTCGCCGGCAAGCTCTTCGCCATGCTGATGGCCCGCTTCCCGTGGTGGGTAAGCTGGATCGGCCCGGTAAGCTGGTCGATCTCGATTGGCTGGGCCGTGCTCGACATCCAGGGACCGGCCTATCGCAAGACCGTCCCCATTGTGCTCTACCTGGGCCTTTGCTCCCTCCGCGAGCGCGAGCCGGGGGTTGAGGAAAGCGCTTAATGATGAACAAGCAAACCGTGGCCTGGTTGCGGCTGGAAGGAGCCATCGTGCTCATCGCAAGCGTGTGGGGCTTTGCGATCACGGGTACATCGTGGTGGCTATTCATAGCTCTGCTGCTTGTCCCAGATCTCTCGATGCTTGGGTATCTTGCCGGGCCGCGTATCGGGGCGGTGGTCTATAACATAGGGCATGTCTATCTGCTGCCCGCTCTGCTTGGCGGTCTGGGGCTCTGGCTCGATCAACCGCTCTGCATTTCCCTGGCACTTATCTGGAGCGCCCACATTGGCCTCGACCGGATGCTGGGCTACGGACTAAAATTTCCCGATCATTTCCAGCACACACACCTTGGCTTTCTTGG
>DATGCC010000211.1:0-3211 GCA_035312345.1 Rhodothermales bacterium | reverse complement strand
GCCTTTGAGAAGATGCGCAACGTGCTCACTACGTTGCTGATAGCAGTTGTTTGTTATGGCGCTGGGAGCCTCTGGTGAGTTGCTTCGCTGTCAAGAGGCTCGCTTCGCTCGCTGTCATTGGTGCCTTCGGCACGTCATTGGTCATTGATTGGCGTGGTGTCTCCTATGACCAATGACGGCGAGCAGCGCGAGTCATAATGACGTGAGCGAAGCGAACAACTGACCTTCTTTACCAACCCTCACCATCGCCGATGTTACTTTTGGCAGCAATGTGGCGACTTTGTTACCGCCTGACCCCACTCTGACCTGCCGGTAGCCTATACGCTGCACGGTTTTCATTCGGTTGACGTACGTACCTGCACATGTCTGACTTACTCGACACCCTGCTTTTTTCCGACGACCTCTCGCCTGCTCAGCAGGAGGCGTTGCAGACCGCGATGGCGAAAGATCCGGCGCTGGCCGAAATGGCCGCCCAGTGGCATCACATTCGTACTGCTGTGCGCAACGATATGCACACGAGCCTGCCCGACGGTCGCCTCTTTATCCTTTACGCGCTGGATGCATCGGGTCATGCCGATCTGCTTTCCTCGGAAGAGCGCACACACCTGGAAAGGGCCCGTCCCCAGTTGGATGCGGCCATCCACCAGCACCCGGCGCTGGCCGATGTTGTCGCCGATGTAGATGAGGCCTGTGCCGATTTCGAAGCCTGCTGGGCGCAACACTGGACAAAAACAGCCCCTCGAAAAACGGTTCCAGATCGTAGCGCCATGCCGTCTGTTCGTCGCAAAAGTGGTTTGCGGTGGGGCTGGCGTGCCCTGGCGACGGCAGCGGTCGTGGCCTTTGTGGCCGTGATCGGTTTGCTCATTCAGCGGGATCAGAACACGACGACCATCGCTGTGGCAGAAGGCGAGACGCGCCTCGTTGAACTGGCCGATGGCTCGACGGTCCGGCTGCTCGGTGGTTCGCAACTCACCTTTGTAGATCCAGAAGCCTCTGCTGTTTTCAACCGCCGCGTCTCGCTCGAAGGGCAGGCTTTCTTCGAGGTCACCTCCGGTCAGCAAGGCTTTACCGTTGAAACGCCCACGGCGTTGACGACGGTGCTGGGCACCAGTTTTGGCATCCAGGCGGACGAGGCAGAGATGGAAGTTGTTTTGGCAACGGGCAAGATTTCCGTGGCTTCCAAAGCCGCGCAGGACCGTGTGGTGGTGCTGGAGCCGGGCCAGATGAGCCGCGTCGCCCACAACGCGCTGCCTTCTACACCGGCTTCGGTTGATCTGACCGAAGCGCTGGAGTGGACCGGCCTGCTGCTCTTCCGCGCCACGCCTGTCGAAGAAGCGATGGCCCGCCTGAGCGAACAGTTTGATGTACCTATCACCGTAGCTCCGTCGCTACAAGACGAGCCGGTCAGCGGCACCTTCGATCCATCGCAGCCGCTCGATCAGATTCTGGATGCCCTCGCCACAACGCTTGCCGCCGAGGTGCGCGGCAACGCAGAAGCAGGCTATCAGATCACGCAATAAAGACGAAGCTCGGAAATCGAGGATCGCACGAAAGCATGTAATCCCTCTTTAACCTTCGATTCCCCCTCCTCACATCTTTTCTCTTCCCTTCTCACTCTTCCCCCTTCCCCGCATTTTTAATATGTGTGGCAGACAACCTCGCCGGGAGGCCTGCGTTGAAACCGAAGCACGCGCTTGCCATTAGAGAGGCGCGTAAGCGGTAGGCCCTTCGAGTCTTCACACAGGTCAATTTTTTTGCGGGTCCGATTGGTTTGCATAGCATGGTTGCTGAGTGCCGCAGTGCCCTGGCTGACGGCGCAGGCGCAGTCTATTCACATGGATGGACGCGAAGTGGAGTTGAAGGACGCGCTCGTGGCCTTCAGCACGGAGCACAGCGTTGATCTAGTGTATGCCGAGCGGCTGGTGGCCGGGCATACAACGACCTGTCGGTACAATGGACCAAGCATTGAGGAGGCGCTGGCATGCTTGCTGGCGGATACCGACCTGCGTGCCGAGCGCGTACGGCGGCGGCAATATGTCCTGGCTCCTCTTCCCCGCCGGGCCGAACAGAGCGAAAGACCCTCCCGACCTGTGCCGCGCGGCGCGGTGCGGGGCTTTGTGGTGGATGATGAAACTGGCGAGGTGCTGCCCGGCGCACACGCCTTTCTACCCGACCTGAAACTGGGTACAACAACCAACGAAGCAGGATATTTCGCCCTCGCGTCGTTGCCCTGGCAGACCTACCATGTCCGCTTCTCTTACCTCGGCTACCAGCCCCGCGACACCCTGCTGACTGTAGACGCCGAGACCGTAGAAATCCGGCTGACACCTGCGTCGTTACTGACGGATGAAGTGGTGGTCGAAGCGCGGCGCAAGGAGTTAATGGCGGTGCCCGGCGTAGCCAATGTGGTGGCGCAGCAACTGGAACAATTGCCTGCTTTTCCTGGCGAACCTGATCTGTTTCAGGCATTGCAATGGCTACCGGGCGTGCGCAAAGCGGGCGAGGTCAACGGCGGCCTGATCGTGCGCGGTGGCGAGCCAGACCAAAACCTTTATCTGCTCGATGGTGCGCCGGTCTACCATCCTTGGCACGCCTTCAGTCTCATCTCGACGTTTCAGACGGAGACATTCAAGGACATCAAGCTCTACCAGGGGTCGTTTCCTGCCGAGCATGGCGGGCGGCTTTCTGCCGTGCTGGATGCAGAGATGAAAGACGGTACCCGGACCGAAGAGCACCTGGTGGCCGCCATCGGCGCGGCGAGCGCCCGGTTTATTGTCGAGAGTCCGATCAACGACAACGTCTCGTTCATGCTGTCGGGCCGCCGGTCGTATATCGACAAGCTGATCGGCACGAGCCACCCGGTAGAAGAGGATGGCCGCCGCGATACGTTGCGGACGGGCTATTTTTTCTACGACATGAGCGCAAAGCTGACAGCACGCTCGGGCTACCGACATCGGTTCTCGCTCAGTTACTACGGCGGGCGCGACGAACTCGATCTGCGCCTGCCCTTCGATCTCTCGCTCGACATTGAGGAATGGCTCCGTCCGGCGGATCTTTTTTTTGAGATCGACCAGGGCTGGGGAAATCAATTGGTGAGTGCGCGCTATCAATATTTGTACTCGCGCCGTCTTTTCGTGACGGTCACGGCCTATGGGTGTGGCTACACGGGGGAGGAGGCCACCCTCATTCGCCCGACTACCGCCTCGTCGGT
>DATGCC010000210.1:0-4706 GCA_035312345.1 Rhodothermales bacterium | reverse complement strand
TTCCTCGCGGATGGTGACATCGTACGGGGCGAGTTGGGCACGGCCTATCTGAACGAGTTCTCCCGGCGGCGTGCCATCTCGCGTGAAGACCTTGTGGGCGGCCTCGGCGGGCGCATTCCGCGTAGGACCGTCGGCGGCGAGGAGCACCTTGCGGCAGGAGCGACCGAGCGAGAGCGCGGCGCTGAGTCCAGCGGGACCACCGCCGATAACGATAGCGTCGAAGAGAGGAGTTTGTGTATCCATGATTCGAGAGATTAGCAATGTCGGCGTTGCGCCTTCAGGTGAAACGCACAACAGCAGATCGGTTAGCGATTCAGCTTGTCAGATCTTACACGTATGAAGGTTCCCGCTCCAATAACCCTGTCCCCGATCCAAGTTTTCGTAACTGCTAATTTTTCAGGGTCGTAGTCTTATAAAAAACGACAAGATTGCTTCCGACATGAGCTATCTCAAGGAAACCCGAGCACCACTAAAGGACTGCATCGATTGCTACTGGCAATCTTCCGAGCCGGGCGATGCGCAGGTGCACGTCTACCCTTCCTTGCCAGAACCATACATCAACCTGTTTTTTCCAGTCAACGCAGATGAAAAGGCTACTCTCAAAGGGATATCTGCCAAAGCCGACTTCCTGGAGGTTCGGTCTGCCCTTTTCGGCGTTCGGCTGTTTCTTAGAGGTTTTTTCCAGCTAGATCTGGCTCCGTGTTCAGCGGTTATCAACCAGCTAATTACGCTCGAATCCATCGGTGCACAAGCTGAAAAAGACCTTGCCGTCCAAATAGCTGATGCATATAGCTTTCAGGAAAGAGTAATCCTTTTTCAGGATTACTTTGCCCACAAAGCAACGCATCCCATAAGTACCCAGCAAGCCCATATTGCCGACGCCCTTCAGGATTTGGTGTCCAACTACAAGGATCCCAAAATCATTCAGCATTACGCCGATGTATCCGGGGTTTCGCCCAGAACCATTGCGCGCTGGTTTTCCAGCGAGATCGGTATCAATGCCAAGAAACTCGCCCGCATTGCCCGGTTTCACACGGCCCTCTCGATGCTGCACACTGCCAACAAACCCGGTTTCTATTTCGACTGCGGCTACTACGATCAGGCCCACTTCATCCGCGACTTCAAGGAATTTACCGGAATCACACCGGAAGAATATGCGAGTATCGTAGCGCGACAACGCTGATCCGGCAGAGGATGTCCGATTTGTACAATCGCCAGCGAGTCTGCACCCATATACTGGGCGCGTCCCCTACCAGCAGACGGGTTGCAATACCATGCATGCGAAAGTAGCTACCTACGAACAAGCGGCTGGCATGAGGCGGCTGGGTGCCTACCTTCTCGACCTTGTAGTCATCTACCTTTATATCATCCTGCTCTTCCTGGCCTCCATGGCGGTCAATGACGTGTTGCCGTTTCACGAGGCGATGGGGGCGTCGTATGTGCTGCGGCACCTCATCTCCTTTACCACCCTGACGCTTCCGGTGGTGCTGTACTTCATGCTCATGGAGCACAGTCGCTGGCAGGGCACGGTTGGAAAAAAACTCCTCAAAATGCGCGTTGTGGGGCAGGACGGGTCTCGGGCCACCCTCCAACAGTTAGCTGTTCGCAATGCCATCAAGTTTCTGCCGTGGGAAGTGGCGCACCTGCACATTCACCTCAACCCGGACTTTCTTTTCACCGGCCACACTTCGACGTTGGGCTTGCTGTTTGGCAGCATCCTGCCTTTTCTCTTTATGACCACCTACGCGGGAATGGTCTTTTTCAGAAAAGATGGCCGCAGCCTGTACGAGCTTATCAGCCACACCAGAGTCGTAAAGGCCAGTCCGGCTGCCGCACCGGGGAACGTAAGAACGGTCGCTGCCATCTGCCTGACGTTGCTCTGCGCTCCATCTCTACCCGCCACGGCACAACAAGCGCCTCGCTCACAACCACACCTGATGGCTTCCATTGGCTATCTCTCGGTGGGCTCTTCACAGGGGCAAACGGATGGATTGAATCAGAGCCTGCAAGCATACAACGTACCCGGCGTGGCTGAGGGGACGCTGAGTCTCGGATTCGGCGGCGGGGTCTTCCTCAACCGCTGGTTTTTCGGCGGCGACGGCGATATATATCTGGGTCGCCGTTCTTCCGGTGACGTGTTTCATGCGAGGACGATGGCAGGCACGGGGCTGGTGCACGCTGGCTACGCGCTGGCAAAAGGCCGGAGCTTCATCATCTATCCCAGTCTTGGAGGCGGCGTAGGCGGCTCGGAACTGCACATTCAGCCGGTGGACAAAGGCGGAGCCCCAACCCAACAAGCAGCTTTTGACCCAAACACGCGGCTTCACGCCAGCTTTCTTGCGGCAAGCCTTCGTCTCCATGGAGACTTCTTCATCGGACCGCGATCTCGCACAGGCAACCTGCTGCTGGGATGGTCGGTCGGGTACAACATAGCCTTGCTCCACTCGGGCTGGCGCGTCCGGCGAGGAACAGCGAACCAGCCCGAAGCCCTGGACGCCCTGCATTCATTTGACACGTCCGGATTCACCATGAAAGTCAAAATAGGTTGGGGCGTGACTCGCTTTGCACCGTAGTCGTGACGAGTTACAACCTTATGCTCCCTACTCACCGCCCGCGAAATCATCGGTCCGCTGAAAGCCCGACCGCGTTCGCGATAAAGTCCGGCGATCAGCCGCCAACCGTTGCGGTGATCCTTCCAAAAAGCTACGGAAGCTCCAACAAGGGAACCGTTGAAACCGTGAGGCTAATCGGGTGCATTCAGTTGTTATCCCACATCCTCTATCGGTGCGGTTAAAGAGACAAAAGAGAAGGAATCAAAAAACAACATCAGCCACATTGACATCTTTTCATCTTCAGCAACAAATCCTCTCCAATAGGTAAAGACGCCATTTCCAATTCTCTTTGGGCTGGATTCGAGAACTGGAGACAAAGATTGCATGAGCTTTAGAGGGTCATCATGAGTGAAGAAGGGATCGGGATGCGTTTCAATCTTGTATGTATCAGGAAGTCGATAGCTTCTCTCACGAAAAAACAAGCCGGCAGTAATTCGGCTGCCCACATTAGCGAGCCTTTGAAGGTCCACTTCGTAGGTGGCTCCGGGAATGATTAGACCAGCAGGAGTTTGCACTAATGTTCGGCTTATTGACTTCAGCAGACTTCTTTTCAGGCCTTCTTGTTCTGGTTTTTTCAATCCTCGAAGGACAGTATCCCAGTTTTGTTTGGCTGCCACATGAGTAGCAGTATCATGCCGCATTATGAGCATCATACGGAAGTACTCATCGTCAAGTGATGCCTCATTGTTGCATGGATAGCAACTGGGTACCGTTATCAAATCATTCGGGCGAGGCTTAGGAAAAAGGTTTTTAGGTGGAATATGATCATCTGTTATAGGTCGGGTATTGCCACAATACACACACTCGCCAAACCTGATCTTTGTTCTTTTCCACATCTATTCATCGTGAATTACTTGCGGTATAACATGCAATTCAAAACACATCAAGCTTAGCAAAGAAAAACGTTTATCGCCAATAATCCGTGCAGAAATGCAGATTCTCACCCACTCGTCTCAACCGGAAGCCACGTCAACGCGCCTTCTCAACCTCGTATATAACCCACGGTGCGACGTTTGTCTCGTCAAGCCAATGTGTCTCGGCTGCGGAGGCTTTCGGGTACCAGCACTGCACCACGTCAAGCCCGGCACCAGCCAACGCCTCCCGATACGTTTGATCACTCCAGAAAACATCGGTGACGACGACGCCCTCCGGCATCAGGCGGGCTTTCACGAGTTGCCCTGATTGAAGCGGGGCTTTGTTTTCAGGAAAGTCGACTTCGCAAGAGACCCAGCGGTGTTGATAAAACTCGGGGGTGTCAGCGACAATAAAGCCCTTTGCCTCAGGCTTCAGAACGCGGGCAACCTCGCCCAGAAACGTGTCCAGATCAGCGCGGGCGCGCAACTCTAGCACCACCCAGGTGGAGATCAGCACATCGAAAGAAGCCTCCTCAAAAGGCAGCGGCTCATTAGCGCGATAGGAAAGATACGTCCCACCGGGATCAAGCTTCCGGGCTTCTGCAATCATGGCCTCGCTTACATCAAGACCCACCGTTTGAAACTGTAGGGCCTTGAGAAAGCGCGTTGAGCGCCCGGAGCCACACCCAAGATCCAGGGCTTTGCCCGAGAGCCCGAGTGTGGCAAATCGCTCTGCCAGCGCGTGAAAGGCGAGTGCATCCGTGCCCGTGATCTCGCGCAAGGCATACCGGGCAGCCGCGTGTTGGTAATCGTTGGTACCCATAGCGCGATACAGGCAAAAGGAGGTGGACTATCCCGGTGAAAAGAATCCAAAATCAGACATCCTGTCGCCCCAGTCGATGCCGGATATATCCAAGGCCATCGTCGAACCGGAACAACATGTTGCAATCCAGACCCTCAAGCTGGTCCTGCACATCTGGATCATCAAAATCCTTCGAGTTGCGATTCAGGAAAACCTTTTCGTCGTCCTCATGGGCTGAAAGATGGCTCAAAACCGATGCATACACAACGGCATCCTGTGGAGAGAAACCTTGCTGCTGATAAGCATGCGCATCGCTGATGATAGCCGCACTCAGAGGAATCAACTCAGCCATCGCAAGAAGTTGCTCAAGCACATGCTGCAAACGATGGCGCTCTTCCTCCTGGCTCCTGATAAAAAGCGCCGTGAGTTCTTCGAGCG
>DATGCC010000209.1:0-9140 GCA_035312345.1 Rhodothermales bacterium | reverse complement strand
AAGCTCTCGGCGTCTTCGTAGGCCACCAGAAGTTCCAGCACCTTTTCTCGTAGTGCGTCGTCGGCGGCGTGGTGCGTAGTGAGATAAGGCGCACGTTCGTCGGGCGGTAGTGCCATCACCGCATCGAGCACCTCGTTGATCTGTTGCCAGCGTTCAGGAGACATATTGATTTGCGATTGTGGAATTTCGATTTTCGATTGGGTGCTACATTGGACGAATCCCAAATCCCCCATCAAAAATCCAAAACCGGCTACTGCATCTCGGTAAAGAGCCAGGCTTTAGCCCGTCGCCACTCGCGTTTGATGGTTGTTTCCGAAGTGTCGAGCAGTGCTGCCGTTTCTGCAATGGTGAGGCCGCCGAAGAAGCGGTATTCGACGATCTTGCCGAGCCGCTCGTCGAAGCTAGAGAGGCGCGTCAGTGCCTGGTCTAACGCTAAGAGCTCCTCGGCCCGTTCTTCGATGGCGATGTTCTTGTCGTCGAGCGAGGTGGGCGGGATGCCGCCGCCGCGCTTCTGGGCACGATGCAGGCGGGCATAGTCGATCAGGATGTTGCGCATCACCCGAGAGGCGATGCCATAGAAATGCAACTCGTTCTTCCACGAGAGTTGCGTCTGGTCGGCCAGCTTGAGATAGGCTTCGTGGACAAGCGCCGTGGTGTTGAGCGTGTGGTCGGCGCGTTCCTTACGCAGATGCCGGTGTGCCATCGCCCGCAGCCCATCGTAGAGGAGCGGCAGCAAGCATTCCAGCGCCGTATTGCTGCCGTCACTCTGCTCATAGGCCAGCAGCAGTTGTGTGACCGCTTCGCGGGAGGGAGGGGTTTCTGATTTATGGTTCACTGTTTCTGGTTGGTGAATTCAAACGTGCGCAACCCCAAGAACCAAGAACCAAAAACCAAGAACCAAAACCAATACCCCGGTGGCCCTTTGCGCGAGAAACTTCGCATCTGCATAAGGAGGGCTGGCCTAGCTGCCTCGCGATAGCTCTCCGCTGTTTATGTGCTAACAGATAGATGGAGTGTGCCATGCGAAGCGATGTACTCAAAGCGGCTGCCTTTTTTGGAGGGCTCATTTTTTTGCCGGGGCTGGTCGGACCCGCCTCTGCTCCAATCCGCGCGACCTTCACGGTCAATACCACCATCGACGCCAGCGATGGCGACACGGAAGATGGCATCTGCGACACGGGCAATGCCGACGAAGGGTTTACCGGCCTGTGCACATTGCGAGCAGCGTGGCAGCAGGCCGACGCTTCGGCAGGGGCCGATGTGATCGTTTTCGACCTCGGCGCAGGCATCCCCACCATTACACTGGATAGTGGACTGGGTGACATGACCTCAACCATTGACATCAACGGGGCCACTGGAGGCGCGACGAAGGTAGAAATCAAAGGGCCTGGAGCCGGGCCAGAACCGGGCAGCGACAGTGGGATGCTCATTACGGCGGGCGGCAACACCATCAAGAACCTGGTCATGAACGGCTTTGACGGCAGCGCGATCATCCTCTCTACCGAGGGGGGAAGCACCCTTGAAGGCAACTGGATCGGGATTGACAAGACCGGAGCCTCGGCACCCAACGCGGCAGCAGGGCTGCTGCTAGACGGCTCTCCGATGAATACGATAGGTGGAACTACCGAGGCCGCCCGCAACGTCTTCGATGCCGTCATTTTCTTCGATGCCGACGCCAACACGTTCATTGGCAACTATGTGGGCACCACGCCTGATGGCAGCGCGGCTACCGGCATGGGCGGCGGCCTCTCGTTCGTCTTCGGGGCTGAGGACAATGTGATTGGCGGACCCGATCCAGGAAAAGGTAACGTGATCTCGGGCAATGGCGGCAACGGCATCACGATCAGCTTCGGCTCGACGGACAACCTGATCGAGGGCAATTTCATCGGGACGAACCCGACCGGCAGCATGGCCGTGGGCAATGCCGCAGACGGCATCCACATCAGCGGCTCATCGGACAACACCTTCCGGGGCAATCTCCTTTCCAGCAACGGCAGCGACGGGATCGAATTGCGCGAGGGTGCGGCTAAGACCGTCGTCACGGGCAACCGCATCGGCACAGATATCACGGGCTCGGTGGATCTGGGCAACGGCGAAATCGGCATCCGCATGGTGATGGCTCCCGAAAACACCATTGGCGGCACAACGACGGAGACACGCAACCTGATATCGGGTAACGCCGCGCACGGCATCCTGATACGCGGCGAGGTCATGGAAGCCCCGTTCCCCAACACCATCCTCGGCAACCGCATCGGCACCAACGCCGACGGGACGGCAGCGCTACCCAACGGGGGCTACGGTGTCGCCTTCGACACTACACCGACCCATTTCCTCGGTAGCGGGGCAGGGGCGGCTCCCCCGGCCTGCGCGGGTGGCTGCAACCTGATCTCCGGTAACACCCTCGGCGGCGTGGGGCTGTTGCCAGGAGCCACGGCGATTCATGTCACCGGTAACCTGATCGGATTGACGGAAGACGGCAGCATGCCACTGCCCAACGGCGGCCCTGGCATTAACATCATGGGAGGCAACGAGAACATGGTGGAGGGCAACGTTATCGCCTTCAACGCGGGGCCCGGCGTGCGGGTGGTCGAAGATAACGTAGACCCCGCCGTGCACAACAGAATTAGCATGAATGCTATTTTCGAGAATGATGGCCTTGGCATCGACCTCGGCCCACCCGGCATCACACCCAATGACGCCGGTGATAGTGACGACGGCGCGAACGATCTGCAGAATACCCCCACCATCACCTCTGTCACGCAAGAAAGCGGTAGCACCACCATTGAGGGCTTTGTCAAAAGCACGCCATCGGGTACCTTTCGGGTAGAGCTTTTTGCCAACGCCATGCCGGACCCATCGGGCGCGGGCGAGGGACAGCAGTTTCTGGGAGATGTGATGGTCGATAAAGAAGAAGTCTTCACGCTCACGGTGCCCGGTCTGCACGAAAACATCGCGGCGACGGCGACCGATGGCATGGGCAACACGTCGGAATTCTCTGGCGAATCCGGTCTCATCGTCAACGCTGAGGGTGACGCTACAGACACGGACATCGGCAACGGCGTCTGCGACACCGGTGGCACCATCCTGCGCGACGGCAATGAGGAGCCCGAATGTACCCTTCGTGCGGCCATCCAGGAGGCCAACGCCCTCTCCGGCGAGAACGAGATCAAGTTCGATATTCCCACGGCAGGCAAGCAGGTAGCCGTCCCAACGATTCGCCCGACTAGCCCGCTGCCCGAAATCGACGACTCGGTGATCCTCAACGGCGCGTCGCAGCCAGATAGCCGGGTCGAGATCGATGGCTCGGAGGCGGGCGACACCGACGGCCTGCATATCAGCGCGGGCAACAGTACCGTCAACGCCCTCGTCATCAACCGCTTCATGCGGAGCGCCATCCGTCTTTCCGGTGGCGGAAAGAACACCCTCATCGGCAATCGCCTTGGTACGAACGCCGATGGCACGGCTGCCGCTGCCAACACGCTGCACGGGCTCCACATCGACGGCTCGGCAGAAAACATCATCGGCGGCACGACGGAGACGGCCCGCAACTTGATCTCCGGCAATACACAGCACGGCATTCTCATCAGCGGCAACAGCCCCCTTGCCAACAAGATCATCGGCAACTACATCGGGACCAACGCTGGCGGAACCGCCGCCCTTGCCAATGACATGGATGGCCTACGGGTGGAGGCGGGCAACAAGCAGCAGATCGGTGGTGCGGCAACGGGCGAACGCAATGTCATCTCGGGCAACGGGCGAGCTGGGGTCTTTCTGGCGGTTTCAGGTGATGCATTCATTAAGATCCTGGGCAACTATATCGGCACCGACAAAGACGGCACGGCGAAAGTGCCCAACGGGGACGGAGTCCGCATGGAAGATAGCCGGACCAACTTCATCGGAGGAGCCGCCGAGGGCGAGGGCAATGTGATTTCGGGCAACAGCGGATCGGGGGTGCACCTGGGAACGGATGCCCGCAACAATGCTCTGCTGGGCAACTTCATTGGTACCGACAAAGATGGCACCGGTGCGCTCGGCAATGGCAGGCATGGCGTGCTGATGGCCGGTGCGCCTGCCAACCACATCGGGACCGACGCCACCCAGTTCAGACGCCAGCCCAATGTGATCTCGGCCAATGACTCTAGCGGCGTGGCCGTCCGCGGCGTAGAAGCCAGAGCCAACACCATCTACGGCAACCTCATCGGCACCGATAAGAACGGCACCTGTCCGCTGACAGGAACGCCGCCCGTCTGTCCGCTGGGCAACAGGCAGCATGGCATCCATCTCAAAAATGCGCCCGTCACGACCATCGGCGGCACCCACCGCGACGCCGACAACCTCATCTCCGGCAACAAAGAGCATGGCATCCTCGCCGAAGGAGCCAGCACAACGGTCCTCAAAGTGGAAGGCAACCTCATCGGCACGATGGGCGATGGGAAGACCGCCCTGCCCAACGCGAAGGATGGCATTCGGCTCGAAGAAGTCTCCAACGCGATCATTGGCGAGGAACGCACCGGGGACAACAAAGATAAAGGCAACCTCATCTTCCACAACGGCGGTGCAGGGGTTGTTATCAACGGCGATACCGCCCAGAAAAACACCATCCGGCTCAACACCTTCTTTGGCAACAAAGGCTCCAGCATCGACCTCGGTGCCGATGGTCCTACAGCCAACGATCTCGGTGATGGACGGCGGGCAGAGATGGACAAAGACACCGGCCCCAACAACAAGCTCAATTTCCCCGTCGGCATCACCGCCTCGCCCGACCCGGCGAACGCCGATGTCCTCATCATCACCGGTCTCGTAGACACGCCCAGCCCGGAGACCGTGCGGGTGGACCTCTACAACGCGTCCGCTGTCAACGCCAACACGCTGGGCAAAACCCGCTTCGGCGAGGGCGAGATGTACCTAGCGACGGTCACTCCCAGCGCCCAGGGCACCTTCCGCCACACGCTTGCTAAAGACGACCTCAAAGAGCCGTTCCTGAGCGGCATCGTCACCGACGGAGAGGGCGCGACCTCCGAATTCTCCTGGGTTTGTTTCGAGACCGACAGCAACAAAAACGTGGACAACGATGGCGACAGCCTCTGCGACAACTGGGAGATCGACGGCATCGACTACGACGGCGACGGGACCATCGACCTGAACCTGAAAACCATCGACCCCAACAAAGCTGCCAGCTCAGGTATCAAAGATATTTTTGTCGAGATCGACTACATGAAGTTGAGCGATGCGCATAACGAGGAGCCGCATAATGATGTACTCAGCGATGTAGTTACTGCTTTCAAAAATGCGCCGATTGATGGACATGCAGGGATCCAGTTACACCTGCTCAAAGACGAAGCGTTGACGCATAAAGAGGTCATCAGCTTTTCCAGAGCAGGTGCCGGAGCCTCGCCCAATGACTTCAATGACTACAAACTCGGCGATCCGGTCAAGCCCTGCGGCACCGACGCCAAAGACGGGCACTTTGGCACCATGAATGAGCGCCGCAATGCGGCTACCTGCCCCAAAGTGCTGGGAGCCCGCCGCCTGGTGTTCCGCTATGCCCTCTTCGCGCACAGCTACGACGACGGCCTCGGAGCGGGGTCGAGTGGCAAAGCCGAAGGACTAGCTCCACAGGCAGGCAATGATTTCCTGGTGACGCTGGGAAGCTGGATTTTCCCAGACGACTCGTGGATCAAATTTGCAGGAGGAACCAACAACCCCGTGCAGGCCCGTCGACATGCGGAATCAGGCACCCTCATGCACGAGTTCGGCCATACCCTGGGTCTGCGCCATGGCGGCGCTGACAATACCAATTGTAAACCCAACTATCCGAGTATAATGAGCTACTCGCTCCAGATGCCTGCTGCTGCAACCAACCGGATCCTCGACTATGCCCGAAAACCGTTGCGTGAGCTTAATGAAGCAGGCCTAGACGAGGCGAAAGGTCTCGATGGGTCTGACCAACGTCTTGTGGTCTACAATCAACCCCGTGGTGGGGCACCCGATGTGGTCCGGGTGGTTCCCGCCAATACGATGCCCATCGACTGGGATGGCGACGGCGATTCCAATGATCCGAGCGCTGTGGCCGATATCAACGGGATACGTCTTCAGAAAGATGGCCGCACCGTCACGGTGTGCAATGGGAATGGCACCAGCTACACCGGGCAAAATGACTGGGCGGCTCTTATCTACAATTTTCGCATCAGCCCGAATTTTTTCGGCGACGGTATTGAGCGAGAGACAACACCTCCGACCGAGGCACCGGAACTGACACGGGAGCAGGTGGAAGCCCTCGCCGAGTTGGTAGATTTCGACGAGGACGGCTTCTCCAATGCCAAGGACAACTGCCCCGGCGTGACCAACCCGGACCAGTCGGATATCAATGGCGACGGCATCGGCGACGCCTGCGAAGGAGCCATGACCGACCTTGTGCTCTCGCTTACGGCCACGCCCGAACAGGTTATGGTTGGAAACGATCTGACCTACACGGCAACCATTCACAACATCGGCCCTGATGAAGCCCTGGATGTAACCCTCACTGACACGCTCAACGCTCGCCTCACACTCACGTCGAGTATCACCTCGCAGGGCACTTGCACCGACACCGACGGCGTCGTGGACTGCCTCCTCGGCACCATCGCTACCGGCGACAGCGCCACTGTCACGATCCTCGTGCAGCCCACTGCGGCAGCGATGATCGCCAACACTGTCCATGTCACGTCCACCATTGTCGATACCAACCCGGCCAGCAACCAGGCCACGGTGCAGACGGAGGTGATGGTGAATACGCCGACGGAAGACGTAGCGGACGTACCACGCACCTTCGCCTTGCATGGCAACTTCCCCAACCCGTTCAACCCACAGACGACCATCCGCTTCGACGTCGCCCAGGCTACATTCGTCCGCCTACGCGTCTTCAACGCGATGGGCCAGCAGGTGGCGACGCTCGTTGAGGGCAGGTACACGCCTGGCACCTACGAGGCCACGTTCGACGCGAGCGCGCTGCCATCGGGCGTCTATGTCTACCGGATCAAGGCGGGGCATTTTCAGGCTATGCGGACGATGGTGCTTTTGAAGTGAGCGGGGGATGGTTGGGCGGATGGGAGAAAGCGACTCCTACACACCCATCCGCCCCTCCTCACAAACCCAAACAATGCCTTGTCCCAATGGCAGGGCGTTGCCTACCTTGCAGGGTCACGGATTATGCTCGCCTTGCCCCGAACCCATGCCTCGTTTGCTGATCGCTCCGCTTTGCCTGCTGGTGGGGGGGCTGATGGTTTCGACTGCCACAGCCCAACGTTTCTCCTTCAATGAAGAACGCCCTGTCTCTGTGCAGGCCATCTCGTTTGGCTATCACTTGATCGACTTCGAGTTCGATGGCGACGCGGAGCCGCTGTTTGCGTTCGACTTTAACAACCCGGCGTATGGCATTACCTATAGCCGCCCCAGCTTCCTCGTCACCTTTGGCTATGGTACACAGGACGCCGACTCAGCCGGGCGGGAAGACCTGAGCTTGCTGGACCTGACGCTGACCACCTGGGGCGACTTCATCCTGACGGCCAGCCAGCGCACGCGGCTGTTCGTGCCGGTGGTGCTTTTCAGCAACTACCGCCGCGTCGCGCCTGAGGGCGAGGGGGCCAGCCTGGATGCCTTCAACGTGACCGTGTTGGGGCTGGGTGTCGGACTGGGCCTATCCCAGCAGATGAGCCCGACGGTGCTGCTGGAAGCGCGCGCCCACCCTACCTTTGGCCTGGCGAACAGTTCATTTGTAGATGCCATTGGCAGCGCCCGCATCCTCGACGCCGACGTGCAGATCCACTTCGCCCGTCTCTTCGGAAAAGCAGGGTTGAGCTTCGGCTACTCGTTCAAAAGCCAGATCTGGAACGTCAACGCTTCCAACCTCTTCCCCGACCTCACCGACGACCTCTTCGACTATCGCGGCTCGCAGCACCTCTTCCGCGCCGGGGTTAACTTTTGAGAAAGGGCGAAAGGAAGAGCGGGAGATGCGGAACGCCAGGGGCAAAAATACGTCTGTTCGCTCCCTGCTCCCTACACGCCGCTCTCCGACCAAATGAAGCAAGCCAGGATTGCCTTTCTAAAACGCTACGTGGCGCGGCTGGAACGCCGGGCGCACGCGCTGGATCAGCGGAGCCGCCGGTATGGCTGGGCGCGGATGGGCCTTGTCATTGGCGGGGCGATGCTGGCGTTTTTTGCATTTCAGGCAGGCGGCACGGCCTGGGGCTGGGGCACCATTGCCGTTGTCGTGCTCATCTTCGGCATTGTGGCGCGGTTGCACGGACGGGTGGATGCCAGCCTGAAACGGCATCGGCTCTGGCGGCGCATCAAGGAAACGCACATTGCCCGAATGACGCTCGACTGGCCGCATCTGCCACCGCCGCCGCCTTTTGCGCCCGACGCCGCACATCCCTTCGAGATCGACCTGAATCTGTTCGGCCCACAGTCGCTACATCATCTCATCGACACGACTTCGTCGCGGGGCGCGAGTGCACGGCTGCGCGACTGGCTACGCGAGCCGTTTCCTGACCGGGAGCAGATCCTCACGCGGCAAGCCATTGTGCAGGCGCTGGCAAATCGCCCGCTCTTCCGCGACCGGCTGGCGCTCAATGGCACCCTCGCCCGCGAGGACTCCGAGACGCCCTGGGACGGCGAGCGCCTGCAAGCCTGGTTGGAGGACGAAAGCAAATCGCCCGACGCCTACAAGCCGCTCCTCTGGCTGCTGAGCGGACTGGCCCTGCTCAACATCGTGCTGCTCGTGCTCCACCTGACGACATCCATGCCTGCGCTGTGGACCGTATCGTTTATGGCGTATATCAGCATCTACCTGCTCAACCGCCGCCGCGTGGCCCACCTGTTCGACGACGCGTACCACCTGGAGAAGTCGCTGAAAGGCTTTCGCATCGTGGCCCGGTTTCTGGAGTCGTACCGCTACCATCCCGGCACACCGCTGGCAGCATTGTGCGTGCCGTTCCGTGAGGCGACGCAGCAACCTTCGATCTACCTGCGGCGTGTGCAGCGCATTGCAATGGCAGCCAGCAGCCAGAAAAGCAAGGTCCTGATGGTATTGCTGAACATCATCGGTCCGTGGGATCTCTACTTCGCCTACCGCCTCGAAGGGCTGCGCAAGACGCTACGCG